>CALVAW010000030.1 GCA_944325655.1 Candidatus Gastranaerophilales bacterium | reverse complement strand
TATCTGATACATTATTACCTTTTATTGTTACATTAGAACTTTTTAATTTCTTTGATATTACAGGAGTGAAAGCTGCTGCTATACAACTTATTGTAATTAATGTAATCATTAGTTCAATTAGAGAGAAGGCAAAATATTTATTTTTTATGTTTTTTAGTAACATATTTATTAACTTTTATAAATTATTTTAAACTATTATTTTCAATATATATGTTACCATACTACAACAAAATATTTAACATGTACATTACTATAATAAAAAAACTTCAATTTCAGCTTAATGTTTAGCGAAAAAAGTAAATTTTAAAAATTTTTCATTAATTAATAAGTGCGTTACTAATTTTTTTTAATAGTAACTTCATTATGGTTCATAATTTTACTATAGAACCTTATCATATAAGTAACATACTTATTAAGGAAACTTTTATGGATAAAATATCGCTCGGCCGCAAAATCAAAGAAGCAAGAATCATAAAAGGCTTGACGCAAGCACAACTTGCAGAAATTGTTTCATTGCACGAGAAACATATTTCAAGAATAGAATCAGGAAAATACTTACCAACCTTAGATAACATTATAAAAATTTTTAAAGCTCTTGATATAGAATTTAAAATAAGCAATCTCGATTTAAAAATCCCTGTTGAAAATACTGCGACTAAAACAGAATTTTTAAAATTTATAAATAATTCCAGCGAAAATGAACTCGAATTTTATCTCGCATTACTCAAACAAGCGCAAAAGGGACTTTCTAAATTTAAAACAACAATTAAAAATAACTTATAATTCGATGTCTTCCCAGTCTCCCATAGCTTTTAATTGTTTTTGTTTAATATTATGAACAGTAGCATCAACTAAAAAATCAAAGGATTTCATATTTTTAATTTTAGGAGAAAATTCTTTAATTAAAGTATCACGAACCATTTTTTCAAGTTTTTCATTGTCTTTATTTATATCTTTTTTGTCCTCGGGAATAAGATAATCTATATATCTTGATGCAATTTTACAATCTTGAAATTCGGAAAACATGCGCCATTTTAACTTGGGGCTTAAATCCTTTAATTTTCTTACAATTTTAAAATTTTTAAAATTCATTTTAACCTCTTTAGTATTTTAACGCATTTTACGATTATTTAAAGTAGAGTAAAAAAATAAAATGTTAATTACAAATACTTTTATTTACAAAAGTTTACCATGTAAAATTATATAGTAATTTTTAGCTTTTGAAAAGTGCAGAATTATAAACTTTTTCTTTTATTCCTAAATAAACATCAAAATTACATTTATAACTTAATCAAACAAATTTGAATTTATGTTAAATTTAAGACATACTTATAGTATAAATTCTTTACATATAAAAATTTTTAAAATATAGTAAAATAAAAGACTAAATAAGAGGGCTAATAAGTGGATAAGTTCAAACTAGATAATTATGACAGACAACCTGCGGAATACTCAAGATTTGCTACAAATGCCAATATTAAAGTTGTTGGTGTTGGTGGCGGTGGCGGAAATGCAGTTAACCGCATGATAGCGTCAGGCTTAAGCGGAGTCGAGTTTTGGGCTATGAACACTGATGCGCAAGTTCTTGAAATGTCCAGCGCACCAAGAAAAGTGCAATTAGGTACAAAACTTACAAACGGACTCGGTGCGGGCGGCAACCCTTCAGTAGGGGAAAAGGCAGCAGAAGAATCAAGAGAAGATATAACAGTTGCTCTTGACAGCGCCGATATGGTCTTTGTTACAGCCGGTATGGGTGGCGGAACAGGAACAGGTGCAGCTCCGGTTATCGCAAAAATTGCAAAAGAAATGGGAGCATTGACAATAGGTGTCGTAACAAAACCTTTTAAATTTGAAGGCAAAAAAAGATTAGCTCAAGCTCTTCAAGGTCTTGAAAAATTAAAAGAAAATGTTGATGCTTTAATTGTAATTCCTAACGATAAATTAATGGAAGTTGTTGAAAGAAGAACAACATTCAAAGATGCATTCAGCATTGTGGATGAAGTACTGCTCTGCGGTGTTCAAGGTATCTCAGACATTATCCTTGTCGGAGGTTTAATTAACGTTGACTTTGCCGATGTTAAAACAATCATGCAATCTTCAGGAAGCGCCTTAATGGGTATAGGTAAATCATCAGGTGAAGGCAGAGCATTAGAAGCAGCTAAATTAGCAATTGATTCCAAACTTCTTGAAACATCAATAAACGGTGCAACCGGTATCATAATGAATGTTACCGGCGGTCCTGATATGACATTATATGAAGTAAATGAAGCAGCAAGCGTTATTCATGATGCAGTTGCAGATGATGCGGAAGTTATTTTCGGTGCTGTTGTTGATGACAGAATTCAAGGTGAAATACAAATTACAATAATAGCAACAGGATTTGAGATGAAAAACGGAGAAATAAGCGCTCCAAACACTGCTGATAATAAACTTTCCGCAGCAGGACTCTTTGGCGGATTTAATTCTGCAGGAATTTCTGGCAATTCTTCATCTTTCCCGTTTGGCATGCCTTCTTCAATGGAAGAAAAACCAAGGGAACAAGTTTCCTCTCCGAGTTCAAGCTCATCTTTAGATATTCCGGAATTTTTAAATCCGAAAAACAGACTATAAGAACAAAACTAACAAAGAACTTAAATAAAACCGCTTTTCAAACGAAAGCGGTTTTATTAATATAAAAATATGAAAAATATAGAAATTATAATAACCGATGATGGCAGCATAGGACTATATAACAAAGAAATAAATGAAATATACCACTCAAGAGAAGGCGCAAAAAAAGAAGCTTTTGAAAAATTCGTCGAACCAGCTTTAATTTTAAATAAAAAACCTCTCAAAATTTTAGATATATGTTATGGAATAGGGTACAACACAAAATGCGCCATAGAAAATTTCAAATCAATTGAATTAATAGATTGCATTGAAATAGACGGTAAACTTGCTCAAAATTCTTTTAAATTCGAATATAAATCTCAAAAAAACATAAATAAAATTATAAAAAACAATTTAAAAAAACCGGACTTTATTAATTTTTACTTCAATGACATAAGAAAAATTATAAAATTGCTTAATAAAAAATATGACATTATATTTCATGACGGTTTTGCTCCACACAAACAAGCTGAACTTTGGAGCGAAGATTTAATTTATGAAATAGCAAAAAAGCTCGACAAAAACGGAATATATTGCACTTATAATCATTCAAAACCGGTTTTGAACGCTCTGTATAAAACAGGTCTAACCGTAGGAAAAACAATTAAAAACAACAGAACAATAGGAACAGTTGCTTCTTTTAATCCAAAATTAATCAACAATCCTTTAAGCAACTTTGAATTAAATAGTTTAAAAACAAAATCTGCAATTACATATAAAGATAAAAATTTAAATCTTGAACATAAAAAAATTGTCGAAAAAAGAAATGAAGAAATTAAAAACTCAACTCTTGAAACTCTGAGCCATTATCTAAAGAATTCAAAGAATTGAACCAAGGTAATTTTAAAATTATTTTATCAATTCTTTTTTTATAATTATCTAAATCACTAAATTCAACATCAACAGTATTCAATTTTTCAATAGAAAGATAGCGCATCTTAATTTTATTTGTATTATAAATTTTACTTAAAACGTATAAATACACCACGCTTTGCAAATCTTCGCAAGGATTTAAGGGCAAATTCAATGTTTTCCAATCGTATATTATAAAATCGTTATCATTTTGCAATATTCCGTCAAAACGTCCCGTAAGATAATAAAATTTATCACCAAGACTCTCTTTGGTTAAAAATGAATACTCAGTCTTTATAAATTTTGATTTAATTGTTTTTAATTTTTCCTCTAATCCTTTCCAAAACCTTAGCTCTTCAGATGATAAATCCAAAAGCAGCCTTGAAATATCAAAATTTTTAACATAATAACATATTAAATTATGAAACTTTTGACCTGTTTGAGTTCTTTTATCTTTCTTATATATCGAAAGATTATAAACATATTTATTTTGAAATTCTTCAAAACTTTTATCTAAAATTTTAAGCGAGTTTGCACTAAAAGTATCTATTTTTCGCATAGCACCCCCTCAAAAATTTCTGAATTTACATATTTTTTATCTTTAGCATAAAACTTATAGCTATCAGCTACTGTTAAATATAATTTTCTTATAGCTCTTGTAATTCCTACGTAAATTAATCTGTAATTTTCCTCTGTAATATCTCTTTTAAGTTGAAAATCATCCTTTGGATATTTTTTAATCTTTTGTATAAAAGTTGATTTTTCCTTCAATTTACAATCATTAGGCGTTAAACACAAATTATCACGGATTAACTCAGGTATAAAAACATAATCAAACTCATCTCCTTTTGATTTATGCAAAGTCATTATACTTACTTTTGATTTTTTTAAATCTTTTTCTTCATTTTTAAAGAATTTTATATTAGAAAAACTGTTCTTATACTGCACTTCTCTCATACGCAAAACAGCATCTTCAAAAGTTTTTTGAGAAAGTCTTATTTTTGCTGCTATAGTTGCAACCAAATGTATATTATCAGCTTCCGGCATTGATGAAAAATAAAAATCTCCTATTTCACAAATTAAATCATAAATAGAATAATGATTTTTATACAAAAAATAATTCATATCCCACCAAAACTGCTCATCGAAATCGTCCCTTAAAAAAATCGGTTCATTTACGGAATTAACATATTTTAATGTATCAAAATCATAAAAACCAATCTCGTATAATTCTCTTGCTATTTCTCTTAAAACTTTTAAATCATAAGGATTTGCAATATATTCTAAAATCAAAAGACAAACCCTGTAGCATAAATTATTAATCAAATTATCAGAATTTTTATATGTTTTTATTCCCCCTTCTTCCAATATTTTCGCCCATTTATCAATTGCAAAATTACTTCTTAAAAGGATACCTATTGAAACCGGAGTATTATTTTTTTTAGCCTCTTTAATTATTGACTTTATTTCATTTAAAATAAAGTCGCTTTCTTGTTTTTCTTTTTCAAAAATTGAACAAGTAACCGCATTTTTATCAACAATATTTTTGCCTTCAACAGGCTTCATAATTAAATCACTAAAGGCATCTATTTTTTCATATTTTGCAAATTCAACAGTATTATTGGCGCAGTCCAAAACTCCGGTTGCACACCTTTGACACCTGTCCATTACAACATTTTTAGACTTTTTTATAAAATCCTTAAAACCTTGAGTGTCTGCATTTGTAAAAGTTGAAGTAATTGCCTGATTAATATCACCGCAACGTATAATATTATTGCTTTTAGAAGCAAGAAGCATAATCAAATTTTGTTGAACAGCACTGGAATCCTGCGCTTCATCTTCAATTATAATTTTTACTAAATTTTGATAATATTTTAAAACATCATCATTTTCTTTTAAAAGCTTCAAACTCAATGCTAATAAATCATCATAATCAATTAAATTTTCGGATTTTAATCGTTCTTGGTATGCACCAAAAACTTTTAAAAACAATTTATTTTGACATTCAAATTTATCATATATTGCAAGTTCATTTTTATAAGCGCTAATTGCACCGTCATATAATTCCGCCTTATCGGTTGCACCTAAAACCTTATAAACTATATCATTTAAAATATTACTTCTTTTAACTTCATCCAAAATATCAAAATCATAATCCAGCCCTAACTTAGAATAATTATTATTTTCTTTCAAAATCCTGAGTGCTAAACCGTGTATAGTTGATATATTGGGCAATTCTTTTATATTCGGATATTTGGCTTTTATTCTTTCTTTAAAATTTCTTGCAGCCGATTCCATAAAAGTTAAAACAAAAATATTTTTAGGTTCAATTTGAGATAAAATTTCTCCGGATAAAATTTTATCAACAAGAAGAAGCATAATTGTTGTCTTGCCGGAACCGGCTGTTGCACTAACCGACATTAACCCGCCTCTATAATTTAAAACTTCCTGTTGATCTTTTCTTGGTATTATAGGTTTTATATTCTTTTTTTCATCTTTTTCAAATTCATTTTTATACTCAAAATATTTATCAATTCCAAAAAAATTTTCAGCTCCCAAATAATCATACACACTTGAATATAATGTTATTTTATCTCCCAACAAATATAGCTTGTAAAGTGTTCTTGCGGTTCTGTCTTTTGTTAATTCAATATTATCCTCAAGCTCAAATGTATCCTTGCTCCATTTTTTTTGCATTACCCAAGAATTATATAAAGGCCCGATATCCTGTCTTATCCAGTTTTCTGAAGAAACATCCAATAAAAACTGATATTTTGTTTTGTATGTATAATCTATTATTTTCTGAGCCGAGGAAACAACAATTGCTTCTTCATCTATTTCATCATCACTTAAAGGATTTTCTGAAATAATCGTATTTTCAAGCTGTATTATCAAATCTTCTTTATTAAAATTTTCACCAAAAACATCTTCAAAATCACAAATTTGCTTTAAAAGCTGATTAATTTTTATAATTTCTTTGGTTAATTCTTTTTTTAAATTAATAAAATTGAATATAATTTCAAAAAGTATGCAAGAAAGATTTTCAAATCTCTTTTTTTCATAAATTTCAACCAGCTTTTTAAATTTTTCATCATCTTTTGTTTTGATTAAATCAAACAAATTAATATTTTGAAGTTCATATTTTGTTTTATACTCCTGAACAACAGAAACAGCTTCTTTGGGTTTAATATTTAATATTTCAATAAAAATTCCCTTTAAAACGTACGGGGATATCATTTTATTATTTTTATCAATTATAATCTTTAATAATTCCAAAAGATAGCCAATATATTTATTCTGATTTAATTTTTCACTTTTTGAAATAAAATTAAAACTAAAACCGGTTTTTTCAAAAGCAATTTTCAAAAATTCATCCGCTAAAGGAGTAATTACGGCAATCTCGGAAGGCTTAACCCCGCCATTTATTAATTTCGCTATATCGTCTATAACGCAATCAACCATTTCATTGCGTTTCAAAAATGCTTTTGTTTCAATATTTTCAATATCAATTTTTTTATCTTCTTTTATAGAATTAAAAATTTTAAGTGCATTTATTGTTTTTAAATCCGATGAAAAAGGTTTTGATGCTTTCATTTTCAAAAAATCTTCGAAATCAACATTAATCGCCCCCAAATAACCTAAACGAGAAGAACCGTATTCATCATATCCTATAAAAAATTCTTTAACCGAAGGTTTAATATATTCCAAATAAGCTAAAGTACACGGGGATATTTCATCAGCATCATCAACAAAAACATACTCAAAATAATTTTCAGCTTTTTTATATAAAAATTCAAAAATATTTATTTGTCTTATATAATCGAATGCTCTTAAACTAATTGTTTTTGCTTTATATTTATTAATTGCAAGAGCTGCTTCATTTGAATATGTTTCTTGTAATATTTTAGCGCGTTCTTCAACTTCATCTTTATTCAAATTATTCAAATTAATTAAAGCATTTCTTCTAAAAAGTTGATGTAAAAGACTTGTTTTAGAATTATATCCAACAAAATCGACTTCTTCTATACTTTTTTTAAAAATATATTGAGAAATTTCAAGCCCTGATAAATGAGGTAAAATTTTAGCATTTTTATCTTTTAATTCTTGTTCAACACAAGGCCAATTTTCAATAATATACTCTCTTATAAAACCCCAAAAGCTATGCACTTTTAATGAACCGATAAATCCTTCTTTTGATTTTTCTTTTATTTTATTAATAAATTCTTTCTTTTTTTTGGAATTTTGCACGAGAACAAGTATTCTCTCAGCCTTTACTCCTTTGGATAAAAGTTCCAAATATTTATTTATTAATATTTCAGTTCTATTTGTATTTGAATTTGCATTAATTAACATAATTTACAAAATTTCCGAAGGATTAATATCTACAATCATTTTTATATCATCAGGTAAATGAATTGTTTTTAAAAATCTTAAAATTGTCAGATGGCCTTTTTGAGAAAGCTTATTTTTTATTAATATATTATATCTGTATTCTTCCCGAATCTTTTTTAATACACACTCAACAGGTCCCAAAACCAAAATAGCTTCATGTAATGAAAGTTTTTTCAAATAATCCGACAGATGAAGTTCTATTTCAGCAGCAGATTTTTCTGCTCTATATTCATTTTTTGATGACAGGACTATTCTAATCATATTTGAAAACGGCGGATAATCAAGAATTTCTCTTAATTTAATTTCATTTTGATAAAAATTTTCATAATCCTGTTTTTGAGCATCCTTCAAAAAAATATTTGAAGAATTATACGTTTGAAAAATCACTTTTCCTTCTTTGTCACCTCTGCCTGAGCGCCCGGCCACTTGAGTCAATATTGAAAATCCGCGCTCAGAGCTTCTGTAATCAGGCAAATTAAAACTTAAATCCGCATTAAGCACTCCGACCAAAGTAACATTTTTATTATCTAATCCTTTAGCAATCATTTGCGTCCCGATTAAAATATCTATTTCTTTATTTTGAAATCTTTTTAAAATTTCAATGTGTTCATTTTTTCTGGATAAGCTGTCGGAATCGAGCCTTTCAATTCTATAACCGCTAAAAACCTCTCTTGCGGATGCTTCTGCTTTTTGAGAGCCCGTTCCAAAATGCTCCAAAGCCTCAGAGCCACACTTAGGACATTTTAATTTGCCCGATTTTTCAAAATTACAATAATGACATTTATAAGAATTTGTTTGCAGGTGATAAATCAATGGAATTGCGCATTTTTCACACATTACCACTTCTCCGCATTCCATGCATTGAGTGTACGAAGAAAAACCTCTCCTATTTATTAAGAAAATAACCTGATTTCCCTTTTCAACAGCTTCTTTTGTACTTTTTATAAGAGTCCTGGAAAAAAGTGTATAATTTTTTTCGGCTCGTTCTTCTTTCATATCAATAACACTTACTTTGGGCAATTTTGCATTATTGTATCTCGTTTCTAACTTAAAAAGAGAATTAGTATTTACAGCTTCCCAATAACTTTCGATTGATGGAGTTGCAGAACCTAAAACCAACTTAGCATCATACAATTCACAAAGCTTTTTAGCGACTTCTTTTGCATTATATCTTGGCGACGGCATTGTCTGTTTATAGGCAGATTCATGTTCTTCATCTATTATAATTAATCCCAAATTTCTAATAGGAGCAAAAACTGCGCTTCTTGCTCCAAATAAAATTTTAATTTCATTATTTCTCAATTTTTTCCAAGTTTCATACTTTTCTGCCTCAGTTATTGAACTATGCCAAATTGCAACCGATTCTGCACCGAACCTTTCGATGGTACGCATGGTTAACTGTGAAACAAGAGCGATTTCAGGCGCCAAAAACACAACATTTTTATTATTTTTTATGCAATCTTCAATTAACTTAAAGTATATTTCCGTTTTTCCGGAACCTGTAACACCATATAAAAGAGAGATTTTTGCATTTACTTTTTTAATTTCATCATAAACTTTTTGTTGTTCATCAGATAAAATATGCTCGGTTTTTTCTGATTTATCGCAATTAACAACTTTAAAAATTTCATTTTCTTTTTTAGGTTTTCTATATTTTTTTACGTTCTTTTCAAAAAATTTTTGTACAAGTGCAGTGTTTAATACTGTTTGAATATCACAAAAATAATAATTTGCCACCCAGTCCAAAAGTTTTAAATATTCAAGAGAAAATAAAGGCTCGGGTTCTATAATCTCGGTAATATATTTTGCTTTTATTCCTTCTTCAAGATAATCCGAAAAACCGACAACATAAGCCTTTAAACCGCCTTTTCTTCTACCGAAAGGAACAAGAACAGATTGTCCTATTTTAATTTTTTCCTTTAAATTATCGGGTATTAAGTAGCTGAATGTTTTTGTACCGAGTTGATTAATGTCAACCAATACCTGAACATATTTTTTTTGCTCAAAATTTGTCATAATTATTTCACAAGCCCCATAGGCATATTCTTCAACCTTGCATCAATTAATGCAAAAACGCTTTGAGCAACTGTAGAACCTTGAGAAAAATCACTGTTTTGCGGCAAAATTTTTATTTCGGTTTGATTTTGATATCTTTTTGTTAAGGTTAAAAGATAATATTTTGAACCGTACAAAAACAAAATATAACCATTTTTAGATTGAATTTCGGATATTGAAAATCTTGAATCGGAATTAATTGCACCCAATGCACTCATAAAAAGGGTATCGGCATCTTTAGAATAAATTCTGTAACATTCTTCAAACATACTTTGAGCAAAACAAACCGAAAATAACATAATTAAAGTAATAATAATCTTTTTCATTATTTTTCCATCCAAGTTTTACCAAAACCAACTTCAACTTTTAAAGGCACTCTCAAAGGCTGATTTAATTCCATTGCCTTTATAACCATAGGTTTAATTATTTCTTTTTCATCTTTATGAACTTCAAGAACAAGTTCATCATGAATTTGCAATATCATTTTAGATTTATAATTTTTTAATTTTCCAAATAAATCAACCATTGCCATCTTAATTATATCCGCACTTGTACCCTGCAAGGGTGCATTAATTGCAGCACGAGCAGCAAACTCTCTAATATTGGCATTTCTCGAATTTAGCTCCGCACCCAAATATCTTCTTCTGCCGTATAAAGTTTCAACATAACCTTTTTCATTTGCCATTTCAAGGGTAGAATTTATATAATTTGATATTTTAGGATAAGTCATAAAATATTTATTTATCAGCTCCTGCGCTTCAAAGGGGTCAATACCAAGTGTTTTTGATAATCCATATCTGGTTTGTCCGTATATTATACCAAAATTTACGGTTTTTGCTTTTCTTCTCATTTCTTTTGTAACTTCTTCAACAGGAACATTAAAAATCTTTGATGCCGTAACTTTATGAACATCCACATCCTCAACAAAAGCTTTAATTAAGCCTTCATCTCCCGAATAGTGCGCAAGCAAACGTAACTCAACCTGAGAATAATCCGCGCTCATAATACAATAATCTTCATTGGAAGGAATAAACCCGCCTCTTATTCTGTTTGAAAATTCTGTCCTTATAGGAATATTTTGCAAATTAGGATCAGATGAAGATAATCTGCCTGTGGTAGTAACAATTTGATTAAAATGAGTATGTATTTTGCCGTCAGGTTTAATCAATTTCAACAGTGCATCAATATATGTTGTTTTCAATTTCATTAATTGCCTGTGCTCTAATATATCCGCAGCAATTGTGTATTCAAAAGCCAGCTCATCAAGTATTTTAGCATTTGTGCTATATGCTCCTGATTTGCCTTTTTTCTTAGGTTTAATTTGCATTTTGTCAAACAAAATCTCTGCAACCTGTTTAGGAGAATTTATATTAAAAGTACAACCTGCTTGTTCATATATTTTTTTCTCATATTCAGCAACTTTTAAATCAATTTCTTCTCCTATTTTTTTCAAACATAAAGTATCAATCTTTACGCCTGTTTTTTCCATATCACTCAATACAAAAGCCAACGGCAATTCAGTTTCATTTAAAAGTTTAAGTTCTTTTTTTGATAAATTTTTATCATAAAATTCATCTAAATCTAAAATATAAGAACATAAAACATATAAATCATTTTCATCTGGAACAATTTGAAGACATTCGTTTATCTGAGTAATTAAATCATGTTTTCTCGAAGAATCAAGCATATAACTTGATAATTGAACATCGCTTTTTACTCCTTTAATGCTTGCTGTTTCCGATGATAGAATACTTTTTATATCATATACGCATTTTTTAATATCTTCATCCAAAAAAATATTTTTAGCACGCAAAACTGATATTTTACAACTTTTCTTGCCGTCAGATACAAAACAAAAATTATTATCCGTATTATCAATTAAAATTGCAATTTTATCGCCCTTTTTAATGAAATTTATAAAATCTTCCGCTGAACTGTCATTTAATTTTATAATTTCTTTTAACTCTTTTTTATCTTCTTTTTCATTATCAAAAAGGCTCATCTGAGAAAATGCATTTGATGAATTATCAAATTTTACTGTTTCTTCGCTTTTGCATGCAGTCTCAATATTAAAAGGAGAAAGTAATTTATCAATATTTTTTACAAACGAATAAAATTGCAATTTTTGAAAAAATTCTTTAACTTTTTCTTTGTTTGGCGCATTAAGACAAGCTCTGTCAAAATCAAAATTTATATCCAAATCTTTTTTTATAGTTGCAAGAAATTGAGACAAATACGCATCGTCTTTTCCTTCAACCAATTTTTCTTTCAACGATTTTTTTGTAATTTTTTCAATATTATCATAAACTCCGTCTAGCGTTTTAAACTCCTGTAATAAAGAACTTGCGCTTTTTGGACCTATGCCTTTTATTCCCGGAATATTATCGGATGTATCACCGCATAAAGCCTTATAATCAACCACTTGAGCAGGATAAACATTCAAATTTTCAAAAACTTTTTCTTTAGTATAATTATTTATTTCACCCTTTTGAGGAATTAAAACACTAACCAAACCTTCATCATCCACAAGCTGAAAACTATCCTTATCGCCTGTCAAAATAAATGTTTTATGACCTTTCTTTCTTGCCTGAGAAGCTATTGTTCCGATAACATCATCTCCTTCATATCCTTCTTTTGTATATATAGGAATATCAAGCATCTGAAGCCCTTCTTTTATCAACTCAAGTTGAATTCTCAAAGCATCCGGCATAGTTAACCTGTTTGCCTTATATTCAGGGTATTTCTCCAAACGAAACGTTGCCTTTGACACATCAAATGCAACTGCAATAGAGTTTGGTTTTAAGGATAATTTTTTATCTGCCAAAAGATCAAACACCGCCTTGAAAAAACCATAAACTGCCCAGGTGGGAATATGCGTTGTAGTTTGCATATTAGTTCTTTCGAGTGCAAAAAACATTCTAAAAGCAAGCGCATGCCCGTCTATCAATATAAGTGTTTTTTTATCTTCCATAAATTCCCCTTAGCTATTATATTTTACTATAATTTCAAAATGTTGTAAAAAATTTTGAAATTTCCAAGTAAAAACAAGCCTTTTAGCTGTTTGACATAAGAGTATAATAATTTTACAATATAAAGTAGGATAGAATATGACAAGAATTTTGCAAAATCTTCCAAAAAACGATTACGATGAGATGAAAGACTACCTTATCAACTCATTTTTTAATTGCATTTGCAAAGATAAATTTTTAAAACAACAAGAATTAAATTCCATACATAAACACGCAATAGCAATAAAAGCCTTTGATATAGTTTCAATTGCAATGTCTTATCTTGCAATAAATAACTATCGTCAAGGAGCAAGATACTACCAAACTTTAAGCCTTTTAAACGATGCAAAATACCTTGCAAATTCCTCAAATTCGCTGCTCGCTCAAAAAATTAATGTTTTTATTTCCGGCATAATTGAATATTATGAAAAAAATTACAATACAGCTATAAATTTAATAAAAGCAAGCTTATATACCAAAATTCCTGACGGCAGCAAGCTTGATGAAGAAATTTTAAAATATAAACAAAAAATTGAAAATGAAAACAGACAAAAAGTTATATCATCAACTCCGCCATCTTTTATACCGAATGAAATAAAAGATGATGCTCTCTTAGCACTATTGCAAGTAGGCAGAACAATAGCAGTTGAGACAAATATTGACAGTCTTTTAACGATAATTGCTCAACAAATTCAACAAGCGCTCGAAGCGGACAGATGTACGGTTTTTCTTTTAGATGACGAACACAATGAACTTTGGAGCAAAGTTGCACTGGGACTGGAGATAAAAGAAATAAGATTTGCTTCAAATAAAGGGCTTGCAGGACATGTTGCGATGACAGGCGAAACAATAAACATTAAAAATGCATACGAAAGCGAATATTTTAATAAAGACATAGACCTTCAAACAGGATATAAAACGAAAAATATTCTTTGTATGCCGATTAGAAATTTATCTCACCAAATAGTCGGAGTGTTTCAAGTATTAAACAAATTTGACGGTGACTTTACTCAAAAAGACGAAGATTTGCTGATTGCTATAGGTTCATCTGCAGGTATAGCTCTTGAAAATGCAAATTTATTCAATAAGCAAAAAAAATTAATAGAAGAACAGAAAAAACTTTTCTCAAGCTTTATTGACACATTAGCAGCCTCAATAGATGCAAGAGATAAAATCACATCCGGTCATTCAAAAAGAGTGACTATGTATGCAGAACTGATTTGCGATAAATACAAACTTTCAAATGAAGAAAAAGAAATTATAAAAAATGCTTCGCTTTTACATGATATAGGAAAAATAGGTATAAAAGATTCCGTTCTTCAAAAGGAAGGAAAATTAACACCTGAAGAATATGAACATATAAAAGAACATGCAAGACTTACTCATAATATTTTGGGCAAAGTTTACATTTCAAAAAACTTCGAAGATGTTGCTGAAATAGCTAGCTCGCATCATGAAAAATTTGACGGAACCGGCTATTACAGAGGATTAAAAGGCGAAAACATACCCCTTGGGGGAAGAATTCTTGCCGTTTGCGATGTTTTTGATGCAATAACTTCAAAAAGACACTATCGTGACAAAATGAAAATTAAAGATGCTCTGAAAATAATAGTAGAAAGCAAAAATACCCATTTTGACGAAAACATAGTAAATGCCTTTATGAATATTAACGTGTACGACATTTTAAATGTAATTTTAAGCAATTCGCAAAATAATTTAAAAACAGATGAAATTTTGTTAAAACAGTTTAATTTAGGTGAATTATATGATATCCTATTAAAAGATAAGGAAGTTATCTCCGAAAATGAGTTGAGGTTAATTGAAACATTTAATAAATATTATCACTATACTTTACAAGAAAGCTAGAGCAAAAAAACAGCAGCAAATTATTATGGTTTCTTTGTTCATTTTTTGCATGGTTAGTTTGCCTATGCAAACTCAAGCTCAAACTGATAATCTTTTAGAACCAATAAAAGATATAGAAATACACAATGAATACAAACCAAATCCCAACGCAAATTATTTTAATCTTGCAAATATTGTTGATACTTTTTTAAGCAACGAAACAAAACCGCAAGAAAATATAGCCGATAAAAAAGCAAAAATAAGACGTGATTTTATATCCACCACATCTAAATTTAACCAAGGCAACGTTTCTGTTGCTTATGACGAATATGACAAATTAATTCAAAACATAGATAATGATACTTCACTGCTTGCACTTTCAAAGATATTTTATGAAATAGGTTTCTTTTCACTGGGTGATAAAGCAATAGAAAAAATTGTCTACAAAAATCAATTTTTCGATAATATAAACAATCTTGAAAAAAGCTATAAACCAAAAACCCAACTAACAAAAGAAGATGAAATATACTTTGCAAAATTATACAGCGGCATATATTTTGAAAACACAGCTCAAGAAGCAGTTAACGAACTTATTGAAAATCAAGAAAAATTTCAAAAAAATGATTTTGCTCAATATACTCTATCAAGAGCATATTTAGAATTAAAAAAATATAATCAAGCGCTGAATGCAATCAACAAAGCAATATCATTAAATCCAAATAATGTATCATATCAAATTTTTAAATTGAACACTCTCATAAGCGCTAAAAAATACAAAGATGCAGAAAAATTAATTGAAAAAATTGAAAAAACAAAACTTACCGTTAATTATGCGGATGAAATAAAAATTATAAAACAAACAGTGCTGGCAAACACAACAAAAGATGAAAAAGAAAAAAAATATCATATAGTCAAAAAAAGCTTCCTTGAAGGAAATTTTGAAAAAACAAAAAAAGATTGTCAAAATATATTGAATTTTGACAAAGATAACGACAAAATTATCACTCTTTATGCAAAAAGCGAACTTGCATTGGGAAACATTGAAAGGGCAAATACATATTTCACAAATTCTTACAAAGAAAACAAAAATAACCCCGAAACCCTCATTGGTCTGGGCGACATAAGATACATCCATGGGGATTACAAAAATTCAATTAAAATGTACAAAAAAGCTCTTTCTAAAGAAAAAGATAACTGCGAAATATTGATAAAACTGGCAACAGCCCAAAGACAATATGCAAAAACCCCAAAAGAACTGCAAAAACTTGAACAGAAATTGGATAAAATGTCTCAAAATGAATATCCTGCATATTATCAAAGCGCCATCAGTATAGCTCAAAAAAACAGTGTATTAAAAGAAAATTTTTTAAAAAAAGCTTTAACAATAAACCCAATGTATGAAAAAGCTATCGGAGAGCTTATTGAACTTTATTTAAAAAACAAAAATTATGAACTTGCAAAAGGATTAATATACAACGCATCTTTTACACTTGAAAAAAATTACTACTATTATTATCTTTGCGGATTATATAATCAAGCAATAAATAAAAATAAAGATGCAATTCAATTTTATAAAACATCTTTAAATCTCAATCCGAATTTTGAAATTGCGAACACTAAACTCTTAAAATTAATTCCAAATAGCGAGCAAGAGGAGATATAGTGGCTGTAACAGTTAAAAGCGCAACAATAATCGGTCTGGATGTTTTTGAAATAAATATCGAAGTAGATACAGTCAACTCTATACCGCAAGTTGCAATAATAGGACTTCCCGATACAGCTATATCAGAAGCAAAAGAAAGATTAAGACTGGCAATTAAAAATTCTTCTTTGTCTTTTCCGCAAACAAAAATTGTAATAAACCTTGCTCCGGCAGACATTAAAAAAGAAGGTTCAGGTTATGACCTTGCTATGGCAGTGGGAATTTTATTAAAAGAAAACATAATCAAAGATTTTAATAAAAATGAAATCGCATTTATAGGGGAGCTGTCTCTGGATGGCTCATTAAGAGCGGTAAACGGCATTTTGCCTATTATTTGCGGGCTTTCCAATCTCGGTATTAAAAAAGTTATAATTCCTCACGAAAACTTAAAAGAAGCAAGTTTTATAGATGATATTGAAACACTTGGTGCACAAAATCTTTCACAAGTTGTCTCGTATTTAAACGGTGATTCTGATTTAAAGACAATGAAACAAAATGTTGAAGATTTTTTAAACAAAAACAATAATTATGAAATCGATTTTTCTAATGTAAAGGGTCAACTAATTGCAAAACGTGCACTTGAAATTGCAGCAGCCGGTGCACATAATGTTTTAATGTCAGGCTCTCCGGGTGCCGGTAAAACCATGCTATCCAAAGCCTTTATGTCTATTTTACCGCCGCTTACCAAGCAAGAAGCAATAGAATTAACAAAAATATATTCAATATCTGGACTTTTAGACAGGTCTAAACCACTGATTACAAATCGTCCTTTTCGCTCTCCGCACCACAGTGCAAGCGCAGTGGGAATAATCGGAGGCGGTTCTAACCCTAAACCCGGAGAAATTACTCTTGCACATAGAGGTGTTTTATTTTTAGACGAATTGGTAGAATTTCCAAGAAAAACTCTTGAAGTTCTAAGACAACCCTTGGAAGATAACGTTATTACAATTTCAAGAGCTCAAACAAGCATTCAATATCCCGCAAATTTCATTTTAGTTGGGGCTATGAACCCTTGTCCTTGCGGATTTTTAGGCGACAATAAAAAACAATGTACTTGTAGCGAATATCAAATAAATCGATATCGTTCAAGACTTTCGGGTCCTTTATTGGATAGAATTGATATTCAAATTAAAGTCCAAAGATTAAGCGAGGATGAACTTTTAAATAACGATCAAACAGCAGAAAACTCTGAGACCATAAGAAAAAGAGTAATAAAAGCAAGAAAAATCCAACAACAAAGATACAAAAACGAAGGAATTTTAACAAATTCCGAACTTAATTCAAAACTAATCAAAAAATATTGCAAAATTGATGAAACTTCAAAACAGTTTTTGAAAAATGCAATTAATAATTTTAACTTATCCGCAAGAGCATTTGACAGAATCTTAAAAATATCAAGAACAATAGCAGACCTCGAAGAAAAAGAAAACATTGAAACATCTCATATAGCTCAAGCTCTTCAATTAAGAAGTTTTTAATTATACTTTCGGGTAATGTTTTTGAATTAAAACAAAGATAAAATATAATTGAAGCCGGGTTTTTCCTGTTACCGTAGTGTTACATCATTAGCGCTTATAAATGGACAGGTTTAATATAAAAATCCGGCTTCTTTCACATTTTTATTAAATAATATTTTTAAAAATACCGTAAGCAAGCTTTAATTGCTCCGGATTATTTTTAATATTTTCCAATTTGGAATGAATATATTTATACATTTCATCAGATGTTTTTATCGAAATAAACTGAAAAATTTCAACAGGTTCAATTTCCAATACCTCACAAATTTTTTGCATAGTTGCTAAAGTCATAAATCCTCTGCCTGTTTCGATATAGCTCAAAGAAGTTGTTGCAATATTAATAGCTTCAGCAAATTTTTCCTGACTATAGCCTTTTTGTTTTCTTAAAAATTGTATATTTTTACCTATTTGTATACCTAATTGATTTTTTTTCAAAGTCATAAATGAAATTATATTTATATTTTTTCATATTAACAAATAGATTTAATATAATAATTAATATATTTAATCTATTGCATAAATATATTAAATCTATATAATTTTAAATATTAACCTATTTAATATATTGGAGAATATATGAAAAAAGCATTTACATTAGCTGAAATTATGATTGTTTTGGTTATTATCGGAATATTAACTGCTATATTGCTCCCCGTTGCAATACATAGCGCACCTGATGAAAATGTTATGAAATTTAAAAAAGGTAATAATACATTGGGGACTGTTATAAGGGAACTTGTTAATTCTGATCAGTATTATATGAATGGCAATCTTGGTATAAGAGCAAACGGTATTTATGTAGATGGAACTCATAACGGAGATTATACATATTTTTGTCAGAGTTTTGCAGATTTATTAAATGTTAAGGATTTAACTTGTAAAGAAACAAGTGCAGCTTATGAAGATTCCTTTTATCAGGCAGGTTATAGTCCAAAAGAAAATTTAGATGATCGTTGCAAAAAAGCAGCTACAGGAAGTGAAATTGTAACTTCTGATAATATAACATATTTCCAAGTTAATCCTAAAATGCCTTTTGGTATAAAATGGGTAGATGCAAGTGAGGAATTAAAAACAAATTGCCAAAATCCCGACTTTTATTCCTCGTATACTGTTAATTGTGAAACTACTTTACTTTTTGCGGCAAGTAATTCTTCGGTTAGTGATGATAATGGTTTTGGTGTCGTGTATAAAATTTTCTGTATGGATGTGGATGGTATTGATAAAGGCGAAGATCCTTTTGGATATGGAATTAGAGCCGATGGTAAAATTATTATGGGCGCAAGAGCAGATGAATGGCTTAAAAAATCAATTCAAAAAGGTGAATAAATATGACTAAAAAAGAAAAAATTATAGCAATCTGTTTTTCAATATCATTTTTAATGGTGATAATTTCTTCAATATACACAGCATACCTAAATAAACCCGAAGGTTATGAATTTAAAATAGTAAAAATTATAAAAAATTTAAAATATTAAATCATAAGCATCAAAAAGCTCCGTTAAATCTTTATCTTTAATTGCTTTTTGTATTAAAGAATTCACAATTTCTCTATTGTTATCA
>CALVAW010000029.1 GCA_944325655.1 Candidatus Gastranaerophilales bacterium | reverse complement strand
TCTGTCCGTTGCGTAACCGAAATGGAATAAGTTTCATATTATTTTTTGTGTTTTGATTAGGGATGTATATGCATCCCGTTTTTTTAATATTCTATATTTTTATCTTTTTAATTTTAAAATATCTTCGCTTCTTTTTAATTGACTTTGAAAAAGTTTAATTTGACTGTCATTTCCGATTTTTAATGCAATTTCATAAGCTTGTTTTTTATAATTAATTTCATTTTGATTTAATTCGATTGCTTCTTTTGTATATAAAAGTGCATTTTCAAATTCTTCAAGCCCTTGGTAGCTTCTTGCCATTTGAGAATAATATTTAGCAATATTCGGATTTAATTTAATTGCTTGATAAATTGAATTTTTTGCTTCATCAAATTTTGATAAGTCATTTAAAACCAAACCCTTAAAATAATAAGTTTCAGCAGTATTTTTATCAAGCTCCAAGCAATTATTCAAAGCTTCCAATGCTTTATCTAAATCATTTAATCTGTAATATATTCTTGCAAGTGAATTAAATATATTTGCACAGTTTTGATATTTTTGAGTAAAAGCATTAATTTTTGACAATGCTTCATCATAATTTTTGTCATCAATTAATAAATCTATCAATTCAAGCGCATAATAAATTGAATTAGGATATAATTCAAGTGCTTTAGAATATATTTCAACAGCCTTTTTATACAGTTTCAACTCTTTATAAACAGCTCCCAGAGTATCCGACAAAATCGGATTATCGCCCTCTTTTTTTGAATATTCTTCAAGAATAGACTTTGCTTGGGAAAGATTTAAATTTTTTAAATTAATTGTCTGAATCAAGATTTGTGCTTTTGAATATAAATTAGAATCTTCTTTTATGGAATTTAAATTTAAAAGAGCTTTTGAAAATTCATGTTTTTTAATTAATATCCAGCCTGATAAAAAATATTTTTCATCCAAATTATTTATTTTATTTTTAATCAATGAAAAATTAATTGATTTTTTAAGAGCACAAAGGGCTTCATCAAGCCAAGAAATATCAATATATACTTTTGCTAAATCAAGATAAAAATCATGTTCATCATTATCAAGTTGAATTGCTTTAATAAAAAATTCCAATGCTTTATTATAATTATGTTTAATTGCTTCTATATAACCTAAATAATAAGAAACCAGAGCATTGTCTTTTTCAATATTCAAACAGTAGTTAACTACTTTATCATAGTTTTTCTTTTCAAATTCAATAGAGGCAAGATCTAAATTAGCTTTCAAATTTGTCTCATCAAGCTCAACAATTTTTTGAAGAATCAATTCTTTTTTATCTCTGCTTATGGTTGAAATTAAATATAAAATATCAACATCCAATTTAATTGAATCATCAAGCGAGTTAAAAATTTCCAAAGCATCGGAATATTTTTCAAGTTTAATTAAAGTTTTTAAATAATTATAATAATTTTCCGGAGTTTTATTTTCCTCACACATTTTTTGAGCTAATTTTAGTGCTTTATTTAGATGGTCAGTTTCAAAATATATATCAAAACATCTTTGTTTACTGTATGTATGGTTTTTATTTATAGATAAGGCACGTTGAAATTCATCGTATGCTCTGTCATAATTATTTAAAAGTAAATGTAAATCACCGATTTGAGAAAGCAATTCAACGTTATCTTCAGCCAAGTCATCATATTCAAGTGCTTTATAGAGCATTTCTATTGCTTCTTTATATTTTTTTAAATGTTTGAGCTCAAAAGATTTTTTTATAAGCTCGATTTTTTCCTTTTTATTTTCTTCCATAAGACTTATTATATTTTATTTTTTGACTTAATTCAATAATGTTACTTGACTTTCGAATATATCACATTAAACCTATATTAAATGATGTATTTTTCATTTTTTCTTTAAAGAAAAATACTCCCTGTCCGTTGACCTATAAAAAAGGAGTACAGTTTAATAATGAAACTTGCAGCAGGAATAAATTTTGATGCCCATGGACTTGTCCAATCCATTAATGCAATGCAAATGGAGATGGATATTATGGGTATTTTTGGTGAAAATGTTGTGGGTTTTGATAAAGTCGGATATCAAAGAAAAGAAGCAGTTATCTCCTCTTTTGCTGAATTTATAGGTCCGAACGCACTATCACACAGCGTAGATAATCAAGTAGGACGTCTTGTAATGACACAAAAACCTTTGGACATAGCATTATCGGAAAAAGGATATTTTCAAGTTTTAAATAAAGACGGAAGCATAGAATTAACCCGTGATGGCAGATTTAAAATAAATAAAGACGGAGAGCTTTTAACCCAAACAAATCAAAAAGTTTTATCTATGGGCGGAAGCCCGATTGTATTGCCTGTTGTTCCGGAAAGTATTGATATGATTAATATTGGTCTTGACGGAAAAATAGGAGTATTTGATAAAGAAAAGAGAGGATTAATTCCGGCAGGAGTTATAGGTGTCGTATCACCTGACGGTTCAGTTATTTCTTCAAATTGCGTAAGACAAGGATATGTAGAATCTTCGAACGTTTCTTTAGAAAAAGAATATCTTGAAATGGCAAATTATAAAAGAAGCTTTGAAGCAAACAGACAAATGTTCAGACTTCAAAACTCAAAATTATCCAGCGCAATATCAAGATTAGGACAAGTATAAAGGATAAAAAATGGCATATAATCTTCAAGGCATAATAAGAAAAGCAAGTACAAACATGACTGTTGAATTTGACAGGCTTGCATACGCTACTCAAAATATTGCAAATATAAATACAAACGGCTATAAAGCTGTTCGCTTTGAAGATGTAATAGATGCAGACGGCTCCGTACACGGAATTGAAAGAACCGACACAAAAACAGGCGAATTTTTAATAACAAACAATCCTTTAGATATTGCTCTTCAAGGAGCAGGATATATACCGGTTACTACTCCGTCAGGTGAAATAAGATATACAAGAGATGGAGCTTTTACGACAAACAAAGAAGGATACTTAATCACAAAAACCGGAGATTTGGTCGGCTCAGGAATAAAAATAGACGGAAGTGCAGAAAAAATAGAAATAAAAGAAAACGGCGACGTATATTCATATAAAAGAGTTATTGATAAACCCGAATATGTTGGAACAATTCCCATTGTTCAATTTCAAAATCCGGAAGGTTTGAAAGATGTCGGAGCTAATGAATTTATTGCAACGGAAAATTCGGGCGAAATGAAGCTTGTGGAAAATCATAACTATATAAAACAATACGGAGTAGAACGTTCTAATTTGGATGTTATCTCCGAAGTTTATATGGTCTCCAGAATAAATGCTTCAATTATTGCGTCTACATCATTAATGAAAGCTGTTGATCAAATGTATCAACAAGCTATTAATATAACTGAATAGAGGTAAATATGGGACTTGTACCTACGCAACTTTTAAATAATCCGCAAAAAATATTAAGCCTGGTTTCTCAAAGACAAGAGGCTTTATCCGACAATATTGCAAATATGCACACAAAAGGCTACAGAAGAAAGGATGTTGATTTTTCGCAATACTTAAATAGCGGAATTTCTTCTAACCTTGAAAATAAAGTTGTGCAAAAATACGGACCTGCGCCCATTGTAAGCAGTTCATCCGGAGGTGAAAATATTTCGACCGAAGATGAATTAGCACTTATGCAGGAAAATTACCTTCTTTATAATATTGCGGTTAGACATCTTTCAAGCACTATAACTGAAATTAAAACAGCACTTAATGTATCGGCTAACGGATAGATTGGAGCATAAACTATGAGTTTAATGAATGCGTTTCAAATAGGCAAAGAAGGACTTGCAGTACATGGAAAGCGAGTCGAAATAGCCGCTAAAAACATTGCAAATATAGATACTCCAAACTATACAAGAAAAATCCCTATAATATCTTCAAATCAAGACCAAAGCTTTGCTATGGTGCTTTCATCTATGGGAATGAGTTCTGTTGCCGGAAATATGGGTGGTGTAAATTTTGACGGAATAGTTGAAGACCCTACCCCCGGAGCAAAAATATATAAACCCGGACATCCTGATGCTGATGAAAACGGTTATATAAGAACATCAAACACAAATGCCATGGTAGATATAGCAGATGCTACAATTGCTCAAAGAGCTTATGAAGCCTCGTTGGGCGTTATGACAATTTCAAAAGCAATGGCAGTAAGTGCTCTTGAAATAGGTAAGTAGAATATATTCTCATAATTAATATATTTTTTAAACGACTGTCATATATTTTCTGTATGACAGTTTTAATTAAAGACATAAAAGCAAGACAAATAATTGATTCCAGAGCGGTTCCTACTATTGAAGCAAGAATAATTCTTGATAACGGAATTGAATCTTTTGCTTCTGTTCCTTCCGGAGCTTCTGTCGGAACAACAGAGGCAGTAGAGCTGAGAGATAACAATCCGGATTATTTGTTTTCAAAAAGCGTTTTAAAAGCGGTCAAAAATGTTGAAAACATTATTGCTCCCGAATTAATTGGATTATCTCCATTAAAACAATGGCTTATTGATGAAAAATTAGAAAAACTTGATAAAACGGAAAATTTTTCAAGTTTGGGAGCAAACGCAGCTCTTTCTGTTTCGATTGCAGCTTGTTATGCAGCTAAAAAAATTCTAAATGTTGAATTATATGAATATTTGGGCGGTATAAATTCAAATGTTTTGCCCATACCTCTTATAAACGTCATTAATGGCGGAGTTCACAGTGATAATTTGCTTGACTTTCAGGAGTTCATGATTGTCCCTATCGGTGCTAAAAGTTTCAGCGAAGCAATGAAAATGTCTCTTGAAGTTTTTTATAATTTAAAAATTCTTTTAAAAAAGAAGAACTTATCAACAAACGTAGGGGATGAAGGCGGATTTGCTCCGCAGATTAAAAATGCAAAAGAAGCTTTGGAAATATTAACCGAAGCTATTGAACAGGCAGGATACACAACAGATGACATTAAACTTGCAATTGATGTTGCAGCGGGAGAGTTGTATCACGAAGGCAAATATCATCTTAATGGCGAGGATAAAATATTATCCAGCTGCGAAATGGTTGAATATTTAAGTAGTCTGGTAAATGAATTTTCAATAATTTCAATTGAAGACGGGCTTTGTGCGGATGATTTCGAATATTGGAAAAATTTTACCAACTATTTAGGCAAAAAAAGTTTACTTGTAGGAGATGATTTATTTACCACCAATCCAAAATTATTAAAACATGGAATTAACAGCAAAGTAGCTAATGCTATTTTAATAAAACCAAATCAAATTGGTACTGTTTCAAAAACAATTGAAACAATTCAAATAGCAAAAAGAGCTTGCTACAAAACAATCACCTCTCATAGAAGCGGTGAAACGGAATCTACGTTTATTGCCGATTTAGCTGTAGGACTTAACACCGGCTTTATTAAAACAGGCTCCCTTTCAAGAACAGATAGAACGGCAAAATATAATCGCCTTTTGTATATTGAAGAATTGCTCGGCAAAAATGCAAGATATGGAAGCAATTATATTTAATTTATGACAACCTTTTTGTTTGGTATTTTAAATTTCACACCCATAATTGTAATAATTTTATGCTTTTTATCTTTACTTTTTTTGACTGAAAATATAGTTTCAACAATTTTTTTATACATTCCTTTAGGATAAAATATGCGAAAAGGAGAGATAAAAAAGCTTTTAATTTTATATTCAAAAATAAAATTTTGCCAAGGAGTTTCTTTCAACGCATCAAAATATTTTTTTTCGAAAGGAGTTGTATCAACCGGCTTCCAATATACCCAAGGTTTTTTTGAAGAAATAAAATGCAAAATAATTGGATTTTCAATTTTATCAAAATAAGTTGCGTTTTTTCTTACCACCTGTGCATTAAATTTTTCTTCTATATATTCGATTTTATCGTTAATAGCTCCGTTAATTATATCTTGATCGTGTAATTCAATTTTTTCCGGATTATCTTCAATCCATTTTAAAATTTCATTTAATGTATTTTTTTCTTTCATTTTTTCCACATTTAAAAGAAGAACTCCGGAATTTATGTATTTATCAATGTTTAATCTTTTCTTATTTTCCTCACATGTGATATCTATGACGCCAAGGACAAGATTATCTTTAAAATCTTTCTCAAATAATTCAGATAAAGAAGAATTGACTATTATATCGCAATCAAGATATATTATTCTTTTGCAATCTGCTAATTCCGGTATAAGAAGCCTGTAATATGCTGCTTTTGTTATATGATTGCCTCTAAAAATTTTACAATTTTTCAATTTGCTGTCATCAGGTATTTTATAAATTATTTTACAGTCATAATTTTTTTCAAAAAAACAAAGTTTATCTTTGTTCTCCTTTGAAATACCTCCGTCAATAACATAAACATTAATATATTCGTTTTCTTTTTTATTCCTTAAAACAGATGAAACGCAAGCGGCAAGATGCTGACAATAGTTGTTATCTGTTGCAAGACATATATTTATTTCTTTTTTATCTGATTTTACATTATTTACTACCATTTTTATACAATTTCCTTAAAAATTTAAACTAAATTATGATTGTTATTATATTTTAACATAAGTCTATTTTTATATTATTCAATGTAATAATTTTAAAATTGCTCCATTGTTTTAATATTGCTAAAAACGAGGTTTTTAATTTTTAAATGTACACTTACATCATAAAATCGATAAGCTCTTTAACATAATTTATGAAAGCAATTATTGCATCCTGATTAAATATTTGATAATTATTTATATCCATACTTTGAGCTTTAGGAGGACGCATATACCAAAGAGCAATGTTATATTTTTCACAAAGCGGTTTTACTCTATTATAATATTTAAAATCTTCGCCTTTTTCAATTATAAGTATTATGGCTGGTTTTTTACCTGTCATTCTTGAATAATGCAAACTTTGACCGACTGCTTCTGCCCACTTGGGTGCAAAATCAAATTCAATCGCATAATTTTTTGTTATACAATCAACCCTTGTAGAATCAATTAATTTAACTTCTTGTCTGCCGTTCCATTTTGAACACCAGGCATTTTGATAATATTTCTCAGGAAAAGGGTGTGCAGCGTATGCTGAAACAATGTTAAAAAATAAAAAAACTGCCACGTAATAAACTATTTTCATTTTTACAGTTTAACTTATTTTCATTTATTTTCGAATAAGATTAAGTTTTGTAACAAAATAATTTAATTTTGAAATTAGATAATCTTTATATACTTTATATATATGTAAGCAGTGATTAAAGGAAAATAAAGATGAAACTTCAAATAACTGAAAATTTCGATCAAAAACTTGCAGAACTTTATTCTTCCAAAGTTACTGTTAATCTGGATACTAAATCAACAGTTGACCCTAATCAAATTTTTAATTCAATGGAATTAATTGCAGTAAATCATAAAGCAATGATTAATTTCAGATTAAGATAAATGTATAATATTGGCGGATTTGGAGTAAACCCTTCTTTAAAGAAGGGTTTTTTAACTTTTATCACTAAATTCGTAAATCAATTTTAATCTTTTAAATATATTTAAATTGCTTAAATCAACATAAATCGTTGCAAAAAAATCATTATCTTCGCGAGATATTACGGAATGTTTTTCATTAACAGTGCTTTTTATTATGGAATTTAGGGGGGTTAATATTCCTTCTTTTTTATTTAAAACAAAGATTCTTTTAATTATATTTTTGTTTTTTAAAATTATAGGAATTTTTTTTGAATTTTGATAAAAATAATCACAAACAAAACCTTCATTAGCCGCAAAAACAGTATTTATTATATCTTTTTTTGTTGCTTTTAAATCAATTAGCGAATAATCATCTATTTTATAACTAATTTGCAAAGCCCTTGTGCTGCCGGTATTTGCAGTTGCATATACGAATTTTTCTCTCATTATACATTCGTTTATTTTTTCAATCTTTTTTTGAAGTTTATTTAGATTTTTTGCTTTAAGGATTATGGGTTTAGTGTTTTCATTAATATAATTTATGTTATTTTTTTTCAATATTTTTTTAATTTGTCTAATTTGCTTTTTGCTTGAAACAACGGTTAATTTATTTTTTTCGTTTTCAAAATATACCTCATTTTCGGAGATTTTTGGAATATCATGTCCTATAAAATAAATTACATTTTCACTTTTTACTAAATTATTTATTTTTTTATATAAATTTAAAACATCTGATAAATTTGAATTTTGATTTAGATATATTTGAATTTTATCTGTTTTTGAAGTTTTAATGAGTTTAAAATTAATTTTTGGAGTTTCATTTTGAATTTTACTTAAATAATTTTTTAGTTTTAATTTAAAAATAAATTCAGGATAAAATCTTTTTTTTGATAATGCAAAAATCTGTGCCTGACAATCATCAAAAGCTATATAATAATCTGGCGGAATTTTCATCTTTTCTTCTATATCAAAAATATCTTGAAATTTTATTGAAAAAGTCTCATTTTTATATGGAATAAGAATATTTTTTATATCAGATATATTTTTTATATTACCGTTAACAGTAAGCGGGTATAAATTTTTTTGATTATTTTTTTCTGTTGAATTTTCAATTATATTATTATTTTTAATTATATTTTCTATATCGGATAAACTAAGATTATATTGAAGCAAAGCTTCATCATCAAAATTTATATATATTGCTTTTTTTCTTTCCCCTATTCTTAATAATTTTGTAGTAATCTTTAATCCTGCTAAATCTTGTGAAATTTTTTCACAAATATTATTTAACTCTTCTTCTTTAAAATCTTTGGCATATACAATTAAAAAAGTTTGATATTTTTTATAATACTCATCATCAAAACAAATTTGCAAATCAGCAAAAGTTTTATTTTTTATACAGTTTAATTTTCTTTCAATTTTATTTGCTATTTGTTTTTTATCTAAAGTTAACGAATTTATTTTGCAATAAATGTTACAAGAATTTTCTCTTGAAAATAATATAATTTTTTCAATTTCTTGAATTTTTAAAAGCTCGTCTTTTATTAATTTTGCAAAATTATAGTTAATTTCATCTGCGCTTACATTATTAAAATGTATCTGTGTCAATATATCAAAATTATTTTTATTGCGAAAAACAAACAAATTAAATACTGCAATAAAAAATATTAATATTGAGAATGAAATTAAGATATTTTTTTTCATTTTATATTTTCAATTTTAACTTTTGAATACGGCTTTATTTTTTCCAAATTATTAGCAACTATATAATCGTTCGAACTCAAACCATTTAAAACTTCGATACAACCTTCAAAAACATCTCCGGTTTCAATTTTTTCTTTTTGAATTTCACCTGTGTTATTTCTTATGTTCACAACCTTATATACATATTTATTATTATCTTCTTCTTCAAATATACTGCTAATCGGTATAACAGCAAGGCGGTCATTACCTAAAGAAACACTCACATCTATGCTCATTCCGTCTTTTAAATTCGGCACCAATTCATCAAGTTCGATACTTACGAGATATCCCCCTTCATATCTGCTGGTTTTAGAAACATGTTTTATTTTCCCGGAATAGCAATTTCCGTTTTTATTGGCAATTATATTTTCGTTAAGCTTAATTTTATTAATAGTATCCGAATCAACCATAATTTCAACTTGGGTTTTTTTATTACCCATAATTGTTATTACTTTTTCACCTGTTTTAGCGTATGAACCGGATTCAAGATATTTTTCAGCGATAAACCCGTCGAAAGGAGCGCTAATTATATTGTAGCTAATTTCTTCATCAAGATAATTAAGCTTTTCTTTTTGAATTTTGATTTTCTCAGCCGTTGTTTCAAAATCAAAATAAGCTTCTTCCCAATCATTATCTGAAATAGCGCCTTCTTTATGAAGTATATCCATTCTTTTGTAATAACTTTTGGCTTTATTATATTGAATTATAGCATCTTGCAATCTTGCTTGTTCTTCATTTTTTCTTATTTTATATAAAATGCCGTTTAATCTTGCCAGAACTTGTCCTTTTTTTACATAATCACCTTTTGAATATGGCAAATAATCAATTCTTCCTTCTGTTTGAAAACTTAAATCTAAAGTATTTTGCGCTTTAATAATTCCATGATAATTTTTATAATCTTCGCTTGTTACAGGTATTATTTCTACATTGTTTATACATTTATCATTTTTAAAATGTTTAAATGTTGTGCAAGCGCAGGTAAAAAATAAAACTAAAATCAAAAAAATTATTTTTTTATAACTCATTTATAAATTTTATTTTTTAAATATTAATAAAGTAATGGTAAAAAGATTAATCTAAAACTTTTTTTAGAATTAGCCCGTTTGTACTGATTGAAAAATCTTTTTTAGTTTTAGATAAAAGTAAAACCCTATTTTTTTCAATATCGTATCCCCAGCTGCCCATAAAAATTTTATTTCCGTCATTGTTATAGACATAGCACAAAACTATAACTATATTGTCATCTTCAAGGCTAAAACCTAGAGGCTCAATATCATAATAATATTTTGTAAGTTGTAATTCCTTAAAATCACGAAAATATTCTTCAACTGCCTCATTAAATCCTGTCAATTTTATTGTATAGGCTTCTTTATCTTGGTTTGGCAAAAAATGTATATAAAGATATGTCCTATAAACCCCATTTAAGGTAGAGCCGACTTTTTCTTTTATTAAAAGCTTTTTGCCGTCTTTGCTCCAATCTACCAAACTAAGTCCGTTAAAAAGGTTATTATACTTTTCTTTCATTCCGGCTTTTATGATAGGTATTCTTTCCTTTTGATTATGATTATATTCAAGAATTCTTTTTTGTCTTGTTTTCGATGAATCTAATTCTTCAACATAAAATTCAGAAGAAATTTGATTTACCTCAGGGTAAAAATAATATCTCGGATATGCTGCATATAGACAATTTGGATCTGCCACTAAATAAGGATATGAAAACAAATTTCTCTTAACATCATCAATATTTAATTCTCTTTTTCCGGGCGGATAATTATATTTTTCAAAAACATAATTAAAGGAAGGATAGTAATATTTTTTATCACTTTTAGGTTCTTTATAAGAATCGGGTTTTCTTTCTTCAAGAGGAATATCTTGCGCTTCAATAATCCATTCTTGCTTTGTTTCCACCATTTTTGCTTTAGTTTTGGGCGACCTCTTTTTAAAGGGATTGTATTTTTTAATATCAAATGCAAAAGCAGAATTTACAAAAAAAAGTATTAACAAAATTGACAATATTTTTGTTAACTTCATTAAACAAGCCCTTCTTTAAGGGCTACAATTGCCGCTTTTGTTCTATCTGAAAGATATAATTTTTGCAAAATATTGTGTACGTGAGCTTTTGTAGTTGAAATAGATACAACGAGCTTTTCGGATATCTCTTGATTTGAAAGACCATCCACAATTAAAGCAAGAACTTCAAGCTCTTTTTTTGTCAAACCATATTTCTTATTAGCTTCTTTTTGATTTTTAGTTTCCTTTTGGGGTATTTGATTTTCATTTTGTATATTTGACAAAACAACTCTTGCAATTTGTGAATCTATCCAAGCGGAATGATCTGCAACGGTATTTATTGCATTTATAAGATTTTGGGAGCTGGAATCTTTCATAATATACCCGTCTGCCCCTGCTTTAAATGCTGCAAAAATATCTTCCCTGTTATCTCTTGATGTAAACATCAAAACTGCGCTGTCGGATTTTAAATCTTCTTTTATTTTTCTGGTTGCAGTTATGCCGTCCATCTCCGGAAGTCCTATATCCATTAAAATCACATCCGGATTATGCTTTTGAGCCATATTAACCGCCTCAATTCCGTTTGTTGCTTCAGCTAAAAGTTTTAAATGCGGAGTGTTTTCAATTTTCATTGAAAGCCCCATTCTGGTGAACTCATGGTCTTCTACAAGCAAAATTGTTATTTCTTTTTCATCTTTTATCATAAAATTACCTTACAGTCATTTATCGAATTTTTTAATTCAAATGTAAACTTTGATCCTTTATTTAACTCTGATTCCACATAAATTTTTCCATTATGAGCTTCGATTATTTGTCTGGATAAATATAGACCTAAACCTGTCGAGCTTGAACGTTTTTGATTGGTTCCTTGCGAAAAGCGATTAAATAATTTTTCGCAATCTTGTTTGTCTAATCCGATTCCATCGTCTATAACCTGAACTTTCAAATCCTCGTTATGATGCTGAATATTAACTATAACCTTTGTACTTTTTTGAGAATGTTTCAGTGCATTTCCTATAAGATTTATCAAGACCCTTCTTATTTCATTTTTATCCGCATTGACAAAAAGTTCGTCGCTATCGCAATTTATTTCAATTTCAACATTAATTTTTTTTGCAAGATACGAAAGTTCTTCTTTGCATTCTTTTGTTAATTTTACTATATCAAATTTTGTCTTACAAAGATAAGTCTTTCCTGCTTCATATCTGTATACTTCAAGTAATGCATTAACCAATCCCAGCATATCTTCGGAGCTTTTTTTCATTGCCGCAAAAAGCCCCGATTGTTTTTCGGTTATTTCTCCCAAAGATTTGTCTAAAACGAAATCCAATCCCGAAATAGTTGCCAATAAAGGCGTTCTAAGATCATGCGTTAATGTAGCCATAAAATCATCACGCAATCTTTCATTTTCTTTTTGGTATGTTACATCTCTGATAACAGCAACAAAAAAATTATTTTTTTGATCTGTAACCGGGGCAATGCTTATTTCAACGGGAACTTTTGTGTCTTTTTTATAATTTATAAGACTATAATTTCTTAAAATTGTATTTTTATTATTATTTAAATTTGTCTTAGTGTATTTTTCATTTACAACAAGGTCAAAAAGATTTTTTGAAATTAAATCTTTTTTATTTTGACCAAAAAGATTCTCAGCAGCCTTGTTAAGATCGGAGATACCGGAATTATTATCAAAAATTACTATGCCGTCTGCACAATTAGTGATTATTGCGTTAAGTTTTGAATTTGCTTCCACAAGCTCCTGAGTTCTTTTTTCCACAATGTCTTCAAGATTTTTTGAATATTCTTCCAGTTTTTTGTTTAAAGATTCTAATTCAATAACTTTTTTATTAAGTTCTTTTTTCAATTTTGTTTGAATTAAAGCATTTTTAATATTGATTATTAATTGATTATTATCCCAAGGTTTTTCTACATATTTAAAAATCCCTATATCGTTAATTGCTTTAATTGCATTTTCTTTATCTGCATATCCTGTCAAAAGTATCATTGAGGTATCTTTTTGATTTTTCTTAGCATTTTTTAAAAAATCAATACCGTTCATTTCAGGCATTATAAAATCACTTATAATTAAATCTGCTTCATGTTTTTCAAGATAACTGAGAGCATCATGAGGGTTATTATAAGTTTTAATATTGGCAAATCCTTCAAGTCCCAAAAGCATACTCAGTGTCTTGGTGACCATGGCTTCATCGTCAACTATTAAGATATTGCCCATTTTATCCATAATAACAGGATAATTTATTTTTTCATTCAATACAAATTATTAACAAAAATATAAAAAACTTATTAATTTTGCAAAAAAATATATTCATGCGTTTTTGTTATGGTAGTGTAGAACTGAAGGGTAAATAAAATCAAATTTTGATTTTATATTTAATAAATGAAACTGACGCTTAATAATTCGAGACACAAAAACACCGGTTATAAAAATATAACTCCTTCTTTTGTCCAAAAAAATAAAACAAATTCTCTTCAATTTAGAGGCATATCAATAGAAAAAATAACATCAGGGCAAAATGGAGAAGTTACATATACCAATATGCTTAAAGCCGTTAACTTCATTGATGACTTATTGGGCGATAAATTTTTCACTAAACATGCTGAAAATATCGGTATAAACTTATCCGAACAAAGTCAAAATATAATATTAAAAGATTCAAGCTTTTTTATTGATTTTTATAAAACCATCAGATACCCTCTTTTAGATATGCCATTGGACATTGCCAATTGGTTTTTAAGATTAATGGAAAAAATTAAACCGTTAAAAAATATGGCGCAAAAAGGGCTGTCTTCAAAAGTTTTGAGCAAAAGAGCTCATACCGTTCAAATTGAAAAAAGTCGTGAAATCGTCCAAGATATTTTAACAAGTTTTACAGATCCTTTGTGTGAAAAAGTGATTGATTCCGGCAAAGTCAGTTATGATCTTGACTTCTGCAAAAAAATGTTTATCCAAAAAGGGTATGAAAATCTTAAAAAAACATCAAAAAATTATAATTCACGAGACGAAAGAACTTTAAACAGGCTTGTAACCTCAATGGTCAGTGCTCTATACGGTGCAAGAGATTTTTATAACATTTCAATGCTTCAAAAAGACAACAAAAAAGAAGCAAAAAAAGCTGAAAAATCAAGATTTAAACAAGAAGCCACCAGAGGTGTAATTAATTCCGTAATGACATTTTTCAGCCTCGGGGTTTTAAATAAATATATAAGAAACAGCTTGCCTTTAACAGTAGCAACAATTGTGGGAAGTGCGTTATTTGCTGAAATTTCTTCAAGAGTAATTAATAAAGTACCTTTAAAGCCGTTAACCCCGAAAAAAGCGGAAAAAATAGCCAAAATAAAGAAAATGTCAAGCAACAAATCTAAAACACAAAACCTAAATGAAAAACAAGACCAAAAAAATATTTCATTCAAAAACATTCCGAAAAACGAAAATGTTGAAAACTTATATTCAAAATTTTTAAACGATAAAAATAGTAAATTTTTAAACAATTTTTCTAATAATAATTTCAAAAAAGAAACTAACAATACTGAAAAAACCAATCATAAAAATAAAAAGTTGAATATTAAAAAAATTGCATCAATAGCTTTTGGTTCTGCAAGTTTACTTTATTTAATGATATATTTTCTCGGAGGCAAATTCCGCGAAGATAAAATAAAGAAAATTTTTGTTACAAGCAATTATGATAAATTAAAAGATTATGCAGAAAATAAAACCGATATTTTAGATGACCAATTGGCAAGAAGTATTAAAAATAAAACTTTTATCAACAGCAAAAAGAAGCCCAAAAGCATTTTTGGTATTTATTTTGAAAATTTAAGGAGAAAAATAAATAAAATTCTAAAAGGAATTACAAATAAACAAGTTGTTTTGTCAAATAAAGACGTACTTCAAGAAGTAGACAAAATGATAGAAGCCGATTCTGAAAATATATACAAAAGCTCTTTAAGATATTATCAACGATTATTACATGAAAAAAATAAAGTAAATCCAAACTCAACTCAAGTATTTCAAAGCAAAAAGACAATTATATCCGGCTTTGTTAACGGATTTAAAAAAATATTCGAAACAGCTTGGTATGTTCTGACAGCTCCGGGCGTCTTGGTAAAAAATGCTATAGAAAAATTGTCTTTTGAAGAAACAAATCAAATATATAACAGGGTATCAAAAAAAATTGATGTGCTTAACAATAAAATTGATTTTGATGACGGATCATTACACAAAATATTTAAAAAAGCAAAAGATCCTCAAAAAGCATTGAAAGAATACATAAGCAGTATTCGCGCCTTTGGCTCCGGAGGAGAAACCGGAGAAATTGCTAATTTTTCAAGAGCTTTTGTAACTTTAATAAGTTCTTATTTCTTTGTGAATGATTATTACAATAAGGTTCTTATTGAATCCGAAGGAAAAAATATTGAAGAAGCTGAAGAAGAAAGAAACGAAAGAATAGCCCATAAATTATCTAATTTTGTTGTAAACGGAACTTTAATGAATATATTTAACTCAGTATTCAATAAAGCGCTTAATAACAGTTTAATTCAAGCCATGGCTATCGCCGGAGTCACTGAAGCCACAAATGAATTTTTAGTCAGAAAATCAATATGCCAGCCGGTTAAACGAATGAAATCAAAAGACGAAATTATAGAATGGGAAGAAAAGCAAACATCCAAAAAAGGTCTAATGGGCATTTGGTCAAGATTTTTCAGAAAAATTACAGGCAAAAAAACTTTAACGGAAAAAGCTCATATAGATATTGAAAAAGAAAAAATAAAAAAAGAACAAAAAGCTAAAAATACATAAAACAATATGTTTATGTTAATATTGTTGATGGCAATATAAGAGAGTGAAATATGATAAATAAAGATTTAGAGAAGTTACTGAAAAACAGTGTAGAAGAAAATACACCACAAGAAATTAAACAAAATAAAGTATTTAATTATTTAGATAAAAATAAGTTTGTATTTAAGTTAACTCGTGATTTAATCAAAGAATTAAACTTAAAAAGCTGGTTTGAAGCATATAAAAAGGAGGCTATGGTATCAACGGCAGGAATTAGAGGGCCGCAAAATATCTTATACCCTCATGATACAAGATTTCCAATCAATACTATAGGCATCACGCTTGCGACGCTTGCAAAAGCGTTAGTTTTAAAAGAAAAATATCCAAATAAAGATTTGGTTAAATTGGTTGGTTGCGAAGTCAGATATAATTCAAAAACGTATTTGGATATAATTGCCAGAATACAAGCGTCATTAGGAATAAGAACATTAACACCCTTAAACAGACAAACAATTCCAATCTGGCTTGCCTCGTTTTTAGCCTTTAAATTAGATTTAGTGGGCGCAGAATATATTACAAGTTCGCATGGAATTTCGGTTAAAAACGCTACAAAAGATTTAAACAATCAAGGTTCACAATTTTTGCCCGATGAGAGCATGGAATTTGTTAACAAAATAGAAGAAATTTTAAATATTGTTGAAAAAAAAGGCTCCTTTGAGATTGAATTCTCATCTTTTAACGATTCTTTAATCGACGAAGAAGCCATGAAAAAATTAAATAACGGCCTTGATTTATATATTGAGTATTTAAAAGAAGGTGTTGCAAATAAAAAAAATATAAAAGCAATACAAAATTTCGACAAAAAAATAATCATAGACTCGGTTGGAGGTTGTGCTTATAACACTCTTTCAAAAATTTTAAATAAATTAGAAATTGATAATAATTTTGTTTGGTTAAATAAAGAAGAAGACCCGTTTTTTCATGGCATCGGAAAAGATATTAAAAAGGATAAAGACGGAAACGAAATATTTTATGATTGGTCATTAGATGTAACAGTAATTGGCAAAGATGAAAATCAAAAAGAATATTTTCCTGTAGTAAAATCATTAAATTACGGTGAAAAATTAAAAAATTATCCTTTAGGGACAGTTGTTTTAATAACCGATCCGGATCATGACAGATTAAATATAGTTCAAATTATATCTTCAAAATACGCAAACGATGCAAAAAAAGCCGGCGTTGATTTTGTAGAATTGGACGAAAATCGTATACTTTGTATTTTTAGCGCAAATCAATCATTTTTAATGATTATGGATTTTTGGAATAAATCTTTAGATAAAGAAAATGATTCAGAATACTTCATGATAAAAACAAGCGCAAGTTCAAAATCATGGGATGAATGGGCAAAAGCAAACAATATAAAAATCATAAACACCCCCGTAGGTTTTAAAGAAATAGCTGGAGTAATAAGAAAAATTGAGGCTCAATTTGAAGAAAATGTTCAAAACATTACAGTTACGGATATTTTTAATAATGAAATAAAATTGGGAAAAAATCCGAGGATGATATTTGGCGGAGAAGAATCGGGCGGGATGATTATAGGTGCAATTAAGCCAGTTAAATCCCTAAATAACAGAATTGCCCTTGCAATGCGTGAAAAATCAGCAACAGAAGCAATTATAGTTGCAAGCGCTTTGATAGCATCAACAGAAGTTCCTTTGGTGCTGCACTTACAAAAGATTTATGATAAAAATAACATAATTTCAAGATATGACGTTAGGGCTGATATTGCTTATTATAATGAATCAGAACCCGATATTAATAAATTAAAAGAAGCAAAAATTGAAGGCGAAAAGCAAAGAACAAAAAATGATTTATTCTATCTTGCAATGGCAATAGCTAAATATGAAGGAAGGGTAAATCTTGAAGAAATTAAGGAAATACTGTCTTCTATTTTTACAGAATTTAATTTTTCAAATTTGAAAGACATTGTTTTTGTTGGCGATGGTACATATCTTGATTTTGAAGATAAATTCATTGAAATCAGACCTTCCGGAACAGATGCAAAAACTAAAGCATACGCAGGCGGTGCAAACAAAGAAATTTTAAATGTATGGGCAGATAAATTAGGCAATTATGACGGAACTTTAAATGAGATTTATAAAAAATATATAAGCAAAGAATACGTTGAAGCTTCAAAATCAAAATCTTTTGAAATTTATGAAAAATATTCAACAAAAAGTGAAGATAAAAGAGAATTTAAAGTTCCAAAATATAATTTTTAATTAAAGGAGAAAATAAATGGAAGTAAATACAAGCTCGTCTCAAAGCATCAGAGAGGGAAGAATACAGAAATTAACAGATTTAATTGACATGGGAATTAACCCCTATCCTTATACATTTGATAAAACCGCAAATGCAAAAACTCTACAAGAAAAATATAAAGACCTTGAAGCAGGAGTTGAAACGGAAGATGTATATTCTGTTGCAGGCAGAGTTATGGCTATCAGAAATTCCGGTATGTTTATAGATTTAATGGATTCAACCGGAAAAATTCAAATTTTTTCTCATAAACAAAATTTGCCCGAAGAAAAAATTAAACTTTTAAAATTAATTGATATGGGCGATATTGTCGGTTTCAGAGGTACAATAAGAAGAACTCCGAGAGGGGAGCTTTCAATAAAAACAACTGATTTAAAACTTTTATCCAAATCTTTGCTTCCTTTACCCGAAAAATTTCATGGTCTTTCAGATGTTGAAATAAGGTATCGTCAAAGATATTTGGATATGATTGCAAATCCTGAAGTAAGAGAAACTTTTAAAAAAAGAAGCTTAATAATTCAAAAAATCAGAGAATTTTTAGCAAAAGACGGCTTTATGGAAGTTGAAACACCAACTTTACAGACTACTGCATCAGGAGCCAATGCAAGACCGTTTTTTACTCACCACAACGCTCTTGAAATGGATTTAACATTAAGAATAGCTCTTGAATTATATTTAAAGAGATTAATAGTAGGCGGTGTATCCGAAAGAGTTTTTGAAATCGGTAAATGCTTCAGAAATGAAGGTATTGATACACGTCATAATCCGGAATTTACTATGATTGAATTATATCAAGCTTATGCTGACTATAATGATATGATGACATTAACGGAAAATATGGTTGCTTATGTTGCTCAAGAAGTTTTAGGCACAACCAAAATTCAATACGGCGAACACGAAATCGACTTAACCCCTCCTTGGGACAGAAAAACAATGCTCGGCTCCATTAAAGACACAACGGGTATTGACTTCTTGCAAGTATACACAGCACAAGAAGCTCTTGAACTGGCTAAAAGCATTGGGGTTCATCCTGATGAAAATGCTAACTGGGGTCAGATTGTTGAAGCTGTATTCGAAGAAAAAATAGAGCCGGATTTAATTCAACCTGTTCATATAATTGATTACCCGAGAGAAATATCTCCTTTGGCTAAAGTGCACAGAGATAACGACAGATTAACGGAACGCTTTGAAACACGAGTTAACGGATGGGAGATTGCAAACGCATTTTCAGAATTATCCGATCCGATTGACCAGCGCAAACGTTTTGAAGCGCAGGCAATTGCAAAAGCAAACGGCGATGAAGAGGCTATGGAGATTGATGAAGATTTTATTAATGCCCTGGAATACGGAATGCCCCCGACAGGCGGAATGGGAATGGGCATAGACAGATTGGTTATGCTTCTTACAAATTCTCCATCAATACGCGATGTAATTGCGTTTCCTACAATGCGTCAAATTAGTAAATAATTATGCTAAAAAATAAAAAAATACTTTTAATAAGATTAAGTGCTATGGGGGATGTTGTTTTCAATATTCCCTTAGCTAATATATTGAAAAAAAATGGCGCAACTCTACATTGGTTAGTGTCCGAAAAAGGTTTTGACATTGTAAATAATAATCCGTGCAATGACAAAGCCATTTTAGCTCCAATTGAAAAATGGAAAAAGGAAAAAAATAAATTCAAAAATTTTTTTGAATATCATAAATTAATATCTCAATTAAGAAAAGAAAAATATGACATTGCTATTGATACTCAATTAATTTTAAAAAGCTTTATTTGGACAATTTTTTGCGGAGCTAAAAGACGAATTGTATCTAAAAGCGCAAGAGAAGGGGCAATTTTAGGCGGAAATGAGGTAATTGAACCATTGTTCAAAGATTTTAACACTCATGCAGTTGAAAATTATTTAAAATTTGCTAAATATTTAAACTTGGATACATCTGAAATTATTATGACCTTGCCGGATTTTGGAGAAAATGTTTCGAAATATATTGATAAATTATTTTTAAATCTGGACAAAAATAAAAAAATTCTAACAATAGCTCCTGCCACAACTTGGTTTAACAAACATTGGAACAAAGATAATTGGAAAAAATTAATTTCTAAAATTGATACAAATAAATATAACCTTGTTTTTGTCGGAATGAAATCCGATAATGATTTAATTGAATATATTAATGTTACAAACGGACTTAATTTAGCGGGAAAAACAAATATAAAAGAATTAATCGAGGTTTTTAAAAGAACCGATATTTTGATTTCACTTGATTCCGGGTCAACTCATCTCGCTTGGGCAACTAATATTCCTAAAATAATATCAATTTTCTGTTGCACTCCAAAAGAAAGATATGCGCCAATCGGAGATAAATATATTGCTTTACAAAAATGTGTATGCGCCCCTTGTCACAAGAAAAAATGTCCAAAGGGAACAAATATATGCACAATGTATCCTGAAGTTGATGATGTATACCAAGCATTAATAAAAATCGAAACTTTATAATTTGACTGTTTTTTTTTAGCATAGTATCATAGTTTGGTAATATTATTATTAATTTGGCATTTTTTGTGAATATCTTAAAAGCCTGTGATAGTTATATTCGCACATTAATAGGATTAATTAAAAATAAAATCAATGGGCCTGTGGCACTCTGCCGAGAAAAAAGATTAAATATCTTTTTTCGAGAGGGCAAAAGCGAAAGCGGTTGCTTCGCCACAGGGACAAAGAAAAAATTGAAAATTAAATAAAATCAATGGGCCTGTGGC
>CALVAW010000028.1 GCA_944325655.1 Candidatus Gastranaerophilales bacterium | reverse complement strand
TTAATCGCAATAGGTAGTAGAATTGCAGTCAAAATTCCGATTATAGTTAAAACAATCATAATTTCAGCTAAAGTAAAGGCTTTAAATTTCATATATTTTTCCTCTTATGCATACATTATGCATATAAAATGAACTATTTATAAATATATTATTCATTTAACATAAGTTCAATACACTATTTAAAGGTTATTTTTTGAAAAAATTATTAACAATAAACGGGAATTCTTGGCATTTGTATATAAATAAACCCATTGCGGATTTAATGGGTATAAATAAAGATGAATATTTGGTTGATATAAAAATTGATAAAAAAATCTTGTATGTATCAAAAAGCATGAAAAATTTTTCAAAATCTTCTAATCTTACAAAAAAACTTATAAAGAGGGGATCCGGTTTTGGTTTGAATTTTTCAATTCCGATTTTAGAACTTCTTGAAATTTCGCCTGAAAAAGATTTTTTAGATGTTAGTTTGCAAGAAAACAGTTTAATAATTAAAAAATTCAGAAAATAATTTTAAAGTTAAAAATTTAACTTGTTAGATGTGTTTTTTCAAGATAAAATTATTTAAGTAAGAAGGAATTATTTTTGGGAGAACATTTTGCATTTCTGTTTAGATGAAATTATAAATTGTTTAGATTGTGAAATATTATATAAAAAAGATGATTTTGACAGTAAGAAACTTTTTAATATTTCAACCGATACAAGAAAACTTCAAAAAAATGATGTGTATTTGCCTTTAAGAGGGGAAAATTTCGACGGTCATAATTTTATAGATAAGGCCTTAGAAAATGGCGCATTGGGATATTTTACCCAAGATAAATTTAAGATTAATAAGAATGCTGAATTTGTTATATATGTAAAAAATTCTCTTGTTGCATATTTAGAGCTTGCAAGCTATATAAGAAAAAAAATAAATCCTGTGGTGATTGCTATAACAGGTTCTTGCGGAAAGACCACAACCAAGGAGATGTTGTATAGTGTTTTTTCAACAACATATAAGACACATAAGACATTTCTTAATCATAATAATGAAATCGGATTTTGTGAAACAATGTTTAACATGCCGCTTGATACTGATGTTGTTATAATAGAGATGGGCATGCGTAACTTAGGAGAAATTGAACTTTTATCAAAGTATTCAAATCCGGATATAGGAATTATTTCAAATATAGGTTCGGCACATGTTGAGCGATTGGGGACTTTGAAAAATATTGCCATTGCAAAATGTGAAATAGTTAAAAATTTAAAACCCGAAGAGCAAGGTGGTCTTTTTATAGGCACTAAATGTCCTCAAATATTAGAAAATTTGAATTATGACGGTAATAAAATTTTTACTTCGATGGATGATGTTACAAATATTGATATAGCTTTGGATTTGACAAAATTTAGCTATAAAGGTGAAGATTATGAAATTACTCAGTCGGGAGAATATAATATATTGAATGCGCTTTTGGTTATAGAAGCAGCTTTGTCAAAAAATATAACAACAGAAAATATTAAAAAAGGTCTTTTGAATTATAAACCCATTGAAAAGCGTTGGGAAAAAACGGTTATAGACGGTCTTACTTTTATTAACGACAGTTATAATGCAAATCCTGAGTCTATGAATGCTGTTTTGAAAACGTTTTTATCAATTTATCCTCGCCCGGTTGTTCTTGTATTGGGGGATATGGGCGAGCTTGGCAAGGATGAAATTATGTATCATAAACAAGTGGGCGAATTTCTTTCTTCTTATAAAGATGTAGTACTGCTTACTGTTGGAAATTTGGCACGCCATATAGCAAGAAATACTACTCTTGAAAGTGTAGAATTTGAAAATAATAATGATTGTGCAGATTATATTGTAAAAAATGTGAAAAAAGGTTCGACAATTCTTTTAAAGGCTTCTCGTTCCATGAAATTTGAACAAATTATTGATAGAGTCAGTGAAACGGCGGTAAAAATATGATTATGATTAGTGTTGCCGGGCTTATTGCCCTTATTTTATGTTTGCTTTTCGGAATACCATATATTGATTTTATGAAAAAGAAGGCATATTCTCAGTATATAAGAGAAGAAGTGGCTCAAATGCACGCATATAAGGAAAAAACTCCCACAACAGGTGGTGTTTTTATAGTTTTGTCAATTATAGCGGCATCGTTAATAGCGCTTTTTATGGCGCAAAAAACTACCACAGGTGCAATGATTGTGATAATGACTCTTATATTTTATACTTTTACGGGTTTTGAAGATGATATTAAAAAAATAAAAGCTCAACATAATCTTGGATTGTCAGCGAGAGCTAAACTGCTCTTGCAAATCGCGGTTGCTATGTTGCCTGCTTTTTATATAATTTTTTCAGGCAAAACAGAAGTTTCATTTTTAAGCTTTAGTTTTGATTTGGGTTATTTTTATCCGATTTTTGTTGTTTTTATGATGGTCGGAGCTTCGAATGCGTTGAATTTAACGGATGGGCTTGACGGACTTGCTGCTTCTTCTTCTGTTTTTGCGTTTTTGGCTTGCGCTGTAATTTGTTTTTTAAATGATAATATTGATTTGGCTATAATTTCTATTGCAGCAAGTGCTGCTTGTTTAGGTTTTTTGTATTACAATAAAAAGCCTGCAAAGATATTCATGGGGGATACAGGCAGTCTTGCTTTGGGTGGTTTGCTTGCAACTATTGCAATTATGGGTAAATTTGAGTTGTGGTTAATTCCAATTGCAATTGTCTTTATATGTGAAACTTTGTCTGTTATGATTCAAGTTACAAGTTTTAAATTAACCGGAAAACGAGTTTTTAAAATGAGCCCGATACATCATCATTTTGAGCTTTCGGGATGGTCGGAAAATAAAATTGTAAAAGTTTTTTCTTTTATTACATTTTTATCTTGCACTTTGAGTGTTTTGGTTTATTTTTTATATAAGGCATAAAAATATGGATAAATATATTGATTTAAAAAATAAAAAAATTTTAGTTTTAGGATTTTCTACGACAGGAATAGCTGCCGCAAGATATTTTGCTTCAAAAGGTGCAATGGTTTATCTTTCCGAATATTCCGAGCATTCCGAGAAGGACAATTCTCGTATTGAGGAATTATCTAAATTGGGTGTTAAAATTGAATTTAACGGTCATAGTGATGAATTTATCGAAGGCAGTGAATTTTGCATATTAAGCCCTTCAATTCCTATTGATGCAGAAGTGTTGGCAAGATTGAAAGAGAAAAATATCGAGTATTTTTCAGATATTGAATATGTTTCAAAATTAGAAAATAAGAAAATGATTGTTGTTACCGGAACAAACGGTAAAACCACTACCACTGCTTTGATATCTCACGTGCTCTCTCAAAAATTTAACGCTCCGTTTTGCGGAAATATAGGGATAAGCCCATTTGAATATTTAGATAAAGGGGTGGATTATTATGTGGTAGAAGCGAGCTCCTTTCAGCTTCACTATTCACCTTTATGCAATCCGAAAATTGGCATTTTTTGTAATATTACTCCGGACCATATATTGTGGCATAAGACTTTTGAAAATTATTTTGAAGCAAAAGCTAAAATGTTTAGAAATATGGATGAAAATTCTTGTGCAATTTTAAATTATGATGATGAAATGCTTAGAAAACTGGGAGAAAATTTAAAGGCAAAAACATATTATTTCTCTTTACAGGATAGAAATTTAAAGAATTGTACATATTTTGAAAGCGGAAAAATTTACTATCATGATGAAAAAATTGTAGACAGCAAAGATTTGCACATAGTAGGACCTCATAATATGCAAAATGTTATGGCAGCTATTATTGTTGCAAAAATTTTGGGAATGGATAATAAAACAATAAAAAATGCACTTAAATCTTTCAAAGCTATTGAACATCGCCTTGAATATATAAGGACAATTGACGGTACGGACTATTATAATGATTCTAAAGCGACAAATCCGGAAGCAAGTATAGTTGCAATAAACTCATTTAAAAACAAAAAAGTGGTATTAATTGCAGGCGGAAGAGACAAAAAAACTTCTTTAAAAGATTTTATAGCTGCGGTTAAGGAAAAAATTTCAAAAGTTATATTAATAGGTGAAGCTACAAATCGTTTTAAGACCGAACTTTCAAAAAGCGGTTATATGAGCATAGTTAATTCCAAAACTCTCGAAGAGGCAATTGATATTGCAAGCCTTGATAAACCTGAAGTAGTGCTTTTATCTCCGGCATGTGCAAGTTTTGATATGTTTGAAAGTTATGAGCAAAGAGGAGAAGCGTTCAGAAATTATGTATTATCAAAAAAATAGAGCATATACAACAAGAACCAAGACTTATACCAAGACGCCTCCCGATAATCTTTTGGTTGTAGTTGTTGCTTTTATAGTTGTTTTTGGAATAATGGCGGTTTTTTCAGCTTCTGCTCCTAAGGCAATAGGACTTGGAGAGAATCCTTTCAGTTTTACTTTGAAACAATTAGTTTGGCTTATTGGCGGGGTTTTTGGTGCTTGGTTTTTTTCAAAATTTGATTATAGAAGACTAAAAAGTTTTGCCGGTATGCTGGCCCTTTTTGTTCTTGTTGCTTTAGCTCTCGTTAAATTTTCTCCTTTGGGGGTTACGGTAAATGAGGCAAAACGTTGGCTTGTTATAGGGCCTTTACAGTTTCAGCCTTCCGAGATGGCAAAGCCGGCACTTGTTTTATATTTTGCAACATTGTTTTCAAAAGATGCAAGAATATTTGATTCAAAGAAATATCCGTTTTATTTTATATTTGCGGGCATGCTTCTTTTTATATATATGCAGCCTAATTTATCAATGATAATTTTATTATTAATGACTTCTCTTGCGATGTATTATGTTGCAGGCGGTTCAACAAAAATAATAACCGGAGCTTTCGGACTGGGTGCTCTGGCGGTTGCAGCAACAATAAGAGGCTATCAATTACAGCGTATTAAAGTTTGGTGGAATCCTTTTTCAGATGCTCTGGGAGCAGGTTACAACATTATTCAGTCCATGGTAGCTTTTTCTTCGGGCGGTTTTTTTGGAGTCGGTTTCGGAAATTCTAAACAAAAACTTTCTTGGTTGCCGGAAGGGCATACGGATTTTATTTTTGCAATAATAGGCGAAGAATTTGGTTTTTTGGGTTGCTTCTTTTTAGTTTGTCTTTTTGGAGTTTTTCTTCATAGAGGGTTTGTCATAGCAAAAAAATGCCCTGATATGTTTGGAAAATTATTGGCATGCGGTATAACTTTTTCAATATGTTTTCAAGCATTTACGAATATGTCTGTTGCGTCATCTTTTGTTCCTGCAACGGGAATTCCTTTACCTTTTGTTAGTTATGGCGGCTCAAGTTTGTTTGTTTCTTTATGCATGATTGGAGTTTTAATTAATATATCTAAAAAAAGGGTACAAAGGATAGTCCACTATGTTCAATAATAAAAGAAAAGAGAAAACATATTTTATAACGGGCGGCGGAACCGGCGGACATATTTATCCTGCTGTTTCTGTTATTAATACATTATTGGAAGCTAAGATTGAAAGCAAAAACATATTTTATATCGGCAATAGAAAAAATATGGAATATGATATTGCAAAAAAATACGGATATAATTTTCTAAGTCATGGCGCTAAAGGTATGCCAAGAAGATTTGGTTTTCAGTTTTTGTTTTGGTTGTTTGGGTTATTCATTTCAACTTTGAAAATGCTTTTTTATGTTTTAAAGTATAAACCCAGCGTTATTTTCGCTACCGGCGGATATGTTTGTGCTCCTGCGTTGTTTTGTGCTTTGTTTTTTAGAATACCTTATGTTTTGCATGATTGTGATATTCAACCGGGCATCGTAACAAAATTTTTTGCGCCGTTTGCTTCTTCTGTTTCTTTGGCTTTTGATGATGCAAAAAAGTATATAAATTCAAAAAATATTTATATTAACGGAAATCCTATTCGTCAGGAATTTAAAACTATATCAAAAAAACAGGCAAGAGAAGAACTTTCTATAAAAGATAATTTTACTATTCTTATTATGGGCGGTTCGCTTGGCGCAAAAACCATCAATAATTCTTCTTTTAAGATTTTAAAGGAATATGCAAACAGAGAAGGCTTTGAAATTCTTTGGCAGACAGGAAAAAAGAATTTTGATGAAGTTACAAAAAAGATTCTTGAAGAATTTCGTGAACTGCCGGATAATCTCGTTTTGCAGCCTTATTTTGACAGGATGTATTTGGCGCTTTTGTCTTCTGATTTGGTTATTTCACGCTCAGGTTCTTTAAGTTTATCTGAAATATGCGCTTGTTCGCTGCCCTCAATATTAATACCATATCCTTATGCAAGTCAAAATCATCAATATAAGAATGCTAAAAATCTTTATGATAATAAAGCTGCGCTTTTACTTGAAGATAAGGATTGCAATAATGAAACCTTATTTAATATGGTTGATGGTCTTATAAATAATAAAACACTTTTATCTGATTTATCATATAATGCATATAAGCAAGCTAAGTTAAATTCAGCAGAGCAAATAGTGGAGCAAATTAATAAGGCAATTAAATAATGAAAAATGCGAAAGAAATTTTGACTTCTTGCGGCAAGTTTCGTATTGATTTGGGTTTAGACAGAATCAAGAAAGTATTATCTCTTTTGAATAATCCGCAAGATACTTTCAAAGTTATTCACGTTGCCGGCACTAACGGCAAGGGTTCAACTTGTAAGATTATTAATGAAATATTAGTGGAGAAATATAAAAATACTGATGTTAAAATCGGACTTTTTACAAGTCCGCACCTTTTTTCTTATACTGAGAGAATAAAAATAAATAATAAAAGTATATCTGAGGGTGAATTTAATTTATTAACTAATGAAATTGATGATTTTGCAAAAGAAAATAATATAGAACTTACGGAATTTGAGCTTTTAAGTGCGACAGCTTTTAGATATTTTTTTCTGGAAAAAGTCAGTTATGTTGTACTTGAAGTTGGTCTCGGCGGGTTGTATGATGCTACAAATGTCATAGAAAAGCCTTTGGTTGAAATTATTACGGAAATTGATTTAGACCATACTCAAAGGTTGGGCGACACCATTGATGAGATAGCAGTTCAAAAAGCCGGAGTAATTAAGAAAAATTCAAAAGTTATTTTTTTAGATTCCAATAAAGGATATAAGGTTCTTAAAAAAACGGCGAAAGAAAAAAATGCTGAAATATTACAAGCTCCATCCGTTAAGGTTGATATTGAAAATGGGGTTAACTATGCAACAATCGGCTCAAAAAAATATGAATTTAATCTTTTGGGTTCTCATCAGGCAGATAATTTAGCGTTGGCTTTGGGGGCTTTAAAAGGTGCGGGTGTTGATTTTTCGGATGAAGTTTTAAAATTAGCGCTTAAAAAAGTTCATTGGCGTTTTAGATTTGAGTATTATAAAAAAAAGAATTTATTGATAGATGGCGCTCATAATCCCTCTGGAATAAGGGTGTTAAGAAATTTTTTAGATAAAAATTTTAAAAATTATAAAAAGATTTTTGTATTCGGCTGTTTAAATAATAAAGATTATGCAACAATGCTCGATATTTTACTAAAAAAAGAGGATTTATTTTATTTTTATGAATTTGATTACCCGAATGCGTTAAAATTTTGTGAGCTTGAAGAAAAATATCGAAATAGAGCTGAAAAAATTTCAGATTTAAATGAAATTAAAAATATTATAAATAAAAAGTCCTATTTGAAGGTTTTTTGCGGTTCTTTGTATATGCTCGGTAAAATTTTTAGTGAAATTGATATTTAATTTTGAAAAAAAAATTATTTTTGAGTTTTATTAAAAATGTTACTAAAAAAGGATTGTAAAATGCGAATATCTCCCGTTAATTTTTTTCAAAATAAAACATTTGTAAATAAGAAAAATACCCCTTCTTTTAAATCGTCACACGACACTTTTGTCAGAAGGTTAAAAAATGTTTCTTCGGAACCAAGAGATGATTTATCGGAAAAACGCATCGATAGCAAGCAAGATTATAGTAAAATTGTTAAACAACAGTATAATAATTTATTTGAAAGAACTTTAGAAAGTTTGAAGCTTGATCAGGATATAGATAAGGTTGATGAAAGCAGACTTTCTAATGCAATAGCTGTTTCTATGCTGGCAAAGAAAAATGTTGTTTTTTCAAGCGAAAATATTGATTATGATTTGGTTATAGCTAAAATAGCATATAGATTTCTTTCTATGGGTTTGAGTTTTGATAAAATTTTCAAAGTTATTTCAACTTATAAATTACAAAATAAAAATTCTTTAATTAATATGCAATTTGTCCTTTATTATTTAATGAAAAGAGGCGAAAACGTAAATCCGCAAGTGGCATTTAGTGAGGTTGAAACTTTTTGTTCGGATGATGATGGAAATATATATTTTGAATTATTAGAACCGATGGCTGCGTTATTAAAAAAAGCTGAAATAGAACTTCCTGAGGAATATTCTAATTTTATTCAAAATTTGCCTTTGGGAGCTAAAAATAATGAATTTGATTTAGATAAATATGCTTTTTGTATTTATGCCTTTGAAAAATTATATGATGCTTTTAGAAAAGAGTTTTTAATTCCGGAAGATGAAAAAATAGAACCAAAATATAAATTATTGGCATTTGTTATTGTTGCTGATTTTATTGTCAACAATTCAAAAGATGGAAATTGTCAATTTGATTTGGAAGAAGCGCAAAAAAGATTTGATGAAGAATTAAAATATTGCAAAGAACAAAGAGAATGTTTAAATGCAAACATAAGATTAAAAACAACACATACCGTTGAAAACGGAATAAAATCGGGTATTTCACTGGAAGAAGCGATAAATAACGCCGGATCAAACGGTTTATTTTATGATAACGTATTATTCAGACTTTACGCTCTTTTATATGAAAAAGCTCATTTATATTTGAATTAATATTCTTTCTTTTCCGGATATGGATTAAAATATTGACAACCGTTCCAAATTAAAATTTCATTTTGTGAAATTTGACATTTTCCGTTTAAGCAATCTAAAGTGCCGTCGGGGCAAAGTGTGAAATGTCTGCAATTTTGACAGGTTTTTAAAGTTAAGCCTTTTGATTTTAGTTTGTATGTCATATCTTCAAGGGCGTCATGCATTCTTAAATATGAATCTGTTACTATGAAACGATTACCTTCTCTAAAAACAACTTTTCTCATTCCATCTTCGGAGACTAAGTCTAATTTGCATATAAAGTCTTTTTTGCCGTTATTTACGATAGCATTTATGGTTGCAGAGTTTATATTTTCTTCTTCATAACGGCTGTCTATAATTGAGCGCATTGTTAAATTATTGATGCAAATTTTAATTTTTTGCCAGCTTAAACAGAAAGGATATAATGCTAACCAAAAAATTTCTTTAAGTTGCATTTTTGAGACATTTATAGAAATTATAAAATTAACGAATAAAAATATTCCTAAAACATATACAAGTTTTTGTGCAATATGGTTTGGAAAATATACACAAAGCCATATAAGAAAGAGAAAACTTAACAAAACAAAAAGAGAATTTGGTTTTAAAAGAAATACCATAAATTCTTTAAAAGAGTTGCTTTTGAAAGCTAATAAAGGAAAATAATGCGTAAACATTGCAAATTTATTTTTAATTGACGGTGAAGAAAAATCGTAATTTTTAACATCAACTGCTGTAATTATGTAAGGACAATAAATGGATTTTATGTTGTTTGATGCAAGCTCAAGTGAAAATTCCAATTCCGAATCTTTATCTTCAAGAGCAACATAGCCGATTTTTTCAAGAACATCACTTGTTATAACAAGATTATCTCCGTCAATAAAAAATGGCAGATTAAACATAGAACGAACTATGCTGTTTGTGCGATTTACATATTTCAAATAAGATGAAATTATTGAATTTTTAATTCTTTTTGCAAGTTGGTTTTTTTCATTAACAGATATTTTTGAACCGACAAGAACGCAAGATTTTGTTAATGATTTGTTTATATTTTCAAGATATTTTTCTCCGACCATTCTGTTTGCACCCAAAAAAACGTATGCGTCCGATTTGTTTTCGGGTAACATTTTATTGAGAAGAAGGTTTATTGCTTTGTCTTTTGAAAAATAATCCGGATTTTCTATGTTATGTATTCTTGCTCCGATTGCAAAATCTCTGGTGGGAGTTGTATCGTTTTCTTCTTTTTGATATGCAACATGAACTTCATAGTATTCTTTAGGATAACTTTGATTATTTAAAACCGTTAAAAGTTTGTCCAAATTTTTGTCTTTAGCGGTTGCATATATAATGACACATATTTTGTTTCTTTCAATTACTATACTTCTTGTTTTTTCATGTATTTCAAAGTATTTTTCTATATCATTTGCTTTTATGAAGAAAAACAACTGATAAATACAGTAAATAAAAAGGTAAATAATTAATAATGCAAATAATGTATCGAATACTATCATAGTTGTATTTTATAAAAAATAAATTTAAAAATCTAGCTTTTTTTATTTTATGCGGATATAATACGTTTTGTGATTAGTTTTTTAGGTCAATGCGTAGAAAATTTTATTTGTGCGGCAAAGTATACTTTAAAAGGAAATGTTCGTTTGTCGGGCGTTATTTCTCAAGCCGCCGCAATCGGATTTGATTCTTTGGGGATATGTATTTCGATAGTTTTTATTTCTGCGTGCGTTATAGCATTACAGGTTGCAAAACAATTTTTAATGTCAGGCGGTGATAGTTATATCGGCGGTTTTTTAACTGTTGCTCTAATTCGTGAAATTGCACCGGGATTTGCTGCGCTTGCACTTGCTGCCAGAGCCGGAACGGCTATAACAGCACAGGTTGCAAATATGCAAGTTACAAACCAAATAGATGCAATAGAAGTTTTGAAGGTTAATTCAATTGGTTATTATTTTGCTCCTAGAATTTTAGCAGGCGCTCTAAGTTGTTTTTGTATAGTTCTTCTTGCAGAATTAATAGGTGTTTTGGGCGGAGCATTGGTTTCATATTTTTCTATAGGATTACATCCTATAAGATATTTTAATTCTGTTTGGTTAATGCTTGTTATGAAAGATGTATATGTCAGTCTTTTAAAAGGATTGATTTTTGGTGCTTTAATTGCTTTGGTATGTGCAACAGTAGGCTATAATACAAGGGGCGGAGCAAAAAACGTCGGTGAATCTACGACGAAAGCTGCAATATTATGTACAATATATATTCTTTGTGCTGATTTAATAATAGGCATTCTTTTTTATATGGGTTAGTTTATTTTCATCCAAACAGTTGAAATTGTCTAAAAAAAACTTCATAATAAACTAATTTAGTTATAATTTTAATATCTGATATTATTTTTAAAGGAAGCAAATATGGCTCAAAATGAAGGAATAATAACTCAAATTATCGGTCCGGTTATAGACGTAAAATTTGATTGCGGGGTTTTACCTGAGATTTATGATGCACTGGAAATATATAATGATGACGGCAAGAAAACTACGGTAGAAGTTCAACAATTGTTGGGAGAAAATACCGTAAGAACTGTTGCGATGTCCTCAACCGACGGCTTAAGACGTGGTATGAAGGTTATAAATACTCAAAATCCCATTAAAGTTCCCGTAGGAAAAGGGATTTTAGGAAGAATATTAAACGTATTGGGAGAGCCTGTTGATAATCAGGGGGAAGTTGTTGCTGAGGATAAATTTCCTATTCACAGACCCTCTCCTAAATTGACCGAACAAAATACAAATATTGAAATATTAGAAACGGGAATAAAGGTTATTGACCTTTTGATGCCATATCAAAAGGGCGGAAAAATCGGTCTTTTTGGTGGCGCCGGAGTTGGTAAAACAGTTTTAATTATGGAGTTGATTCATAATATAGCAGCAGAACACGACGGTGTCTCCGTTTTTGGCGGAGTAGGTGAACGTACTCGTGAAGGAAACGATTTGTATAACGAAATGAAAGAATCGGGGGTTTTGGATAAAGTTGCTCTTATATACGGTCAGATGAATGAGCCTCCGGGAGCTCGTATGAGAGTCGGACTTTCAACTTTAACTTGTGCTGAGTATTTTAGAGATGTTACTCATCAGGATGTACTTTTGTTTATAGATAATATTTTTCGTTTTGTTCAAGCGGGTTCTGAAGTATCGGCACTTTTGGGACGTATGCCTTCTGCTGTTGGTTATCAACCGACATTGTCGCAAGAAGTGGGTGAACTGCAAGAACGTATTACATCTACTAAAGACGGTTCTATTACTTCCGTTCAAGCGGTTTATGTTCCTGCGGATGACTTAACTGACCCTGCGCCTGCGACAACATTTACTCATCTTGATGCAAGTACGGTATTATCAAGAAATATCGCTTCATTGGGTATTTATCCGGCGGCTGATCCTCTTGAAAGTTCATCACGTGCTTTAGATCCTCATATAATAGGTGAAGAACATTATTCCGTTGCTAAAAAGGTTTTGGGAATATTGCAAAAATATAAGGATTTACAGGATATTATAGCTATTTTAGGTATGGATGAGTTATCGGAAGAAGATAAGCTTACGGTTAACAGAGCAAGAAAAATTCAAAAATTCTTGTCTCAACCTTTCTTTGTCGCAGAACAATTCTCCGGCACAAAAGGCAAATATGTAAAATTGGAAGATTCTATTAAAGGCTTCAAAGAAATCATTGAAGGTAAACACGATAATGTTCCGGAACAAGCTTTCTATATGGTGGGAACTATAGAAGACGTGTTAGAAAAAGCTAAAAAAGAAGAATTTGTTGAGGCTTAGGATATGAGTGAATTGTCCGGTGATAAAATTCATCTTAAAGTCATAACGCACGAAAAAGTGGTTTATGAAGATAATATAGACGAACTTTATGTTCAGGCTGCAGACGGCAGACTGGGTATATTAAAAAATCATATACCTGTTATTTGTGCTCTTAATGTTGGGGTTACAAAAGTAGTTAAAGATAAAGTTCCGCAATGTATTGCTACTATGGGCGGCATATTACAGTTTGCTAACAATAAAGCTACTATTTTAACCGATATTGCGGAATTGGATTGTGATATCGATATAGCTCGTGCTATTCAAGCAAAACAAAGAGCAGAAGCAAGACTTAAAGCGAAAGATGAGAATTTGGATATAGTGAGAGTTCAGATAGCTCTTGCAAAAGCAATAGCCAGAATATCTGCAAAGGATAAGAAATTTTAAAAAAATGCTCTTTTGGAGGGCATTTTTTTTATTCAACCAAAAATACTATTTTTTCAAAATTTAATTAAAGTTTTTCAATAAATTAGATGATGATTAAAAACCTCAATTTAAGTATTCTTACATGTGTTAATAAGTTTTATGGGGATAGAATTTAGTTGAGGAGGTTTAAGTTTAACCTTGAAAGTGTTTTAACCGTTAGGGAAAAAGCACTGAAAGACGCGAGAATTCAACTTGCTTCCGTTATGAATATATATAACAGACAAAAAAATGTTCTTGAGGAAATGACTTTTGAATTGTTGCAAATCCAAAATGAATGCGAAAGATATCTTGCAGAAGGAGAATTTCATCCGGAGATTATTTCAAATTATAATTCTTTTTCTTATAAATTAACGCAGGATATTAAAACTCAAGAAAACATAATAAAAGAGACTGAAAAAGATTTACTTCAAGCGCAAGAAGCTGCTCGTCTGGCATATATAAAAGTAAAATCCTTAGAAAATTTAAAACAAAAGCAAAAGGAAAACTACGATAGAGAATTTTTAAGCGAAGAAATTAAAGAAATTGATGATATCGTAAATTCAAGAAGAAAAGCAGTATAAGCAAAGATTAAGGGGAAAGATGACAAACGCCGTTGTGCAAAATAATGAAAATAGTAATGATATAATCTTGAATACGGTTATAAATACTAACACTAAGACCGCTTATTCGGATAAAACTAAGACGGGAGAATTTTCAAATCTTTTAAATAATTTGAGCGCACGCACACAAAAGGCGCAGACAAATTTTGTTGAAAAGGCAATAAAAACTAATACGAGTTCAATAAATAAAAAAGCTTTGCTGTCTGAAAAAGAATCGGCAAAAAAAGATGTTAAAGATGTTGATGTGAATTTGCAGGATGTGAAAACAAAAAAAGATATAAAAGAAAATTCAAATACACTACAAACAAAAACAAAAAAGAATTCAAAAAATTTTGATATACAAGCGGATAATCAAACTAAAACACAGAAAAAAAATGAAAATAATTTTTCAGCATCACAAACAGATGCTATAGCTAACGACAATAAGGTTGAATTAAAAGAAAACAATTCAAAAGGAAAGATTGATAATCAGTCGGACATAAATAATAGCTCGCTTGTAGAGTCATCACCGGTTTTTCTTTCTGATGAAGATGTTGACAATTCTGAAGTAACAGACAAAAACGTTGTGCAATTAACAGATGTTGCAATTGTTTTACCGACAACCGGAATAGGACAGAGTCAGTCTCAAATTCAGGATTTGAAACAAAAGACGGAAGATATTATTTCAAATATTGCTACTTTAGATGACGTTTTAACTGCAGTGGAAAATATTGCCAATATTTTAGATGAATCGGGCTTATCTGAGGAGCAGAACAAGCAATTATATGAAATATTGGACAGGGTTCAAAATTCATTGGATGAGGCTAATGTAAAAAATGAATTTAACGGCTTATTAGATGAATATAAAAATTTTGTTTCAGATTTTGACAGTAATGCAATTGAAGAAAATCAAGACGTTGTTTATAAAATAGCAGAGACAAAAGTTTCTTTAAATAATTTTGAAAAAGATAATTTTTCTAAAATTTCGGAAGTTTTGAATGAAATTAACAGTGTTTTGGAAAGCGGAGAGTTTAAAAATCTTGATGAAGTTAAAGATTTATTCCAAGATTTTCAAGAAAAATTTAATGAACAAATAAATTTTGACTCTGATGTTTCAAAACAGGATTTTAAAGTTCTTTCAGACAACATTAAAAATACATTGGATGAAATAAAAACAAAATTAGATTCTATATCCGATATATCCGACGTTAGTTCTTTTAAAGAACAGTTGAATGAAATTGCTGATTTTTGTGAAAAATATAACGAAATTAAAGATGTTTCAAACGGTAATTTTAATGATAATACAGCAGAAATTAATCGTTTGGAAAAATTGAGCAATCAATTAAATGAGTTAATTGAAGGAATTGATTTTTCAAAGTTAGAAAGCGGTTCATTGGATGAAGTTTCGATTAAAGATATGTTGGATGTTTTTGAAAAGTTTGAAAGTTCCGTTCAAGATTTTGAAATTTCTCAAGATTTAAAAAATGATATCAAAAAACTTTCGGAACAGATTGCTAAATTACAAGATTTGAATATAAATGAAGTTAATTTGAACGATGTGCAAAAATTAACAGATAAAATGGTTCAAGTTAATAATGAAGTTAATAAAGAATTGAAAAATATTAAAATTCAAAACAATATTGATTTGCCGGAAGAGAATGTAATTACGGGAAAAAATTTAATTGAAGGAACGCAGCAAAATAATAATAATACAATTGATTTGACTGATGTTTTTGACGAACAAGGTAAAAATGCGGGTTTTTCGGATAATTTTGAAAGTAATGATTTTGAAAATCAGCACACAAAACAAAACTTGAAGAATGCGATTGCATTTGATAAAAATGAAAAAGTTGATGTTGATACATATAAAGAAAGCACACCAATTGACGATGAAGTTTTTTTAGAACAAAAACAAAACTTTATAAAAGAAATAAAAGAAGATATTTTACTTGATGTGGATTTTGGAACGATTCCGGAAGAAGCTGCCGCTTTATCTGTTAGTGATGAAGTTGCCAAGCTTGCTATGGATGAAGCCGGAGTTTTGAAAAATGATACAACAATAAAAAATAGTATTTTGTATGATAGCGCATCGGGTAATGCTGCGGTTATACAAAATGCCGCTCAGATGATAAAGTCTGCTCAAGTTTCTCAAAATCCTATTTTAAATCAACTTAATAACAGTGATTTAATGAGTCAGATAGGTGAAAAATTAACACAATTGAAAGACGGGTCATCCCATAAGCTTACTATGGTATTGAGACCGAATGATCTTGGCAGGCTTTCGATTGAATTAACTTCAGGAAATCTTGGTTTGACAACAAATATTTTGGCTCAAAATGAGGATGTAAGACAGTATATAGAAAAAAATATACATACTTTGAGGCAACAGTTGTCGGATGCAGGAATTAATGTCAACAGTATTCAAATTAAAACTGCAGGTCAGGAGGGTTCTACAAACTATCAAGGAAATTTACAAAATTTTGAACAAAATAATGAAAACGGGCAAAATGCTCAAAATAATCATAAAAATGGAAGCGAGCAAAATCAAAAAGAAATACACGATACCCTGTTAGCAATGTCGAATTATGATTATAGTTTTGCTAAGGATTTTTCGGGTGTTTTAAATAAGACAATAAGTTACGGATTAAATTAAAAAAAAGGAAAGTTATATGGCTTCAGTTTCAGAACAAATAATAGCAAACACAAATTATTCACAAATGACTGCTGCAAGCAGTAGGTCAAATGAGGCAAAGTCTTCATCTTCTTCTATTGATTCGCAGGCTTTTTTGAGATTATTAACAGAACAGTTAAAATATCAAGATCCTATGAATCCGATGGATAATTCCGAGATGTTGGCTCAAGAAGCTCAATTTGCAACTTTGGAGCAAATGGAAGCTCTTACAAGCACTTTTTCTTCATTTTCAAATATTTATCAAGCAAATTCTTTGCTCGGTCAATGTGTTCGTGTTGAGGTTGACGGGCAAGGATATGTCGGAATAGTTGAAGGAGTTGATTTCTCAGATACGAACGGCGCAAGTGTATTTGTGGGCGATAAATATTATCCTTTATCTTCAATCACTAATGTTTATTATCTGACAGAAGCGCCCGGCGGAGAAGAAGGTGAGGGTGAAGGCTCTGAAGGCGAAGGAAGCACCGGTGAAACAGAAGGTGAAAACGATAAAACCGACACTGTTTCCGGGGCAATTGAAGCTGCAAAATCTGCGGCCGTATTGAATACTTTAAGTGATAGTAATATAGCTAAAAAAGCTTATGAATATGCAAAACAAAAAATAGATGACATAAAAGGACAATAAAGAAAGGAAAACAAATTAAATGACACAAGCATTATTTACGTCCATGACAGGCCTTAATGCAGGCACTCAACAACTTACGGTTGTTTCGGATAACGTTGCAAATATGAATACAACCGCATACAAAACATCTCGTGTGGATTTTCAAGATATTTGGTATCAAACAAAAACCACAGGTACAAGTTCTACAAGAAATTCCGGCGGTACAAATCCTTATCAAGTCGGTGTAGGTGTGCAATGTGCTGCCATTACAAAAGACTTTGGAGCTTCAAGCACAAATACAACCGGAAGAGCTGAAGATATGGCTATAACCGGTAACGGATGGTTTACGGTTTTAGATTCTGACGGAAAAGTTTTACTTACAAGAGACGGTTCTTTTTCATTGGATGAAAACGGTTATTTGTGTACCGCAAATGGATCTAAAGTATTAGGTATGGATCAAAACGTTTCTCTTAATCGTTCGACAACTCCTATTAAAGTGCCGACAACAATTAAAGTTACGGAAGGCGGAACTCCGGCTGCAAGGTTCGGTCAAATGTTTTGTTCGGATTTAAACGGTCTGGGAAGTACTTTTAACGGAATTACGGGCGGTAAATTTAAAATTATTGCAAATGAAGGCGGAGTTGATGATGAAATAGAAGTTGATTTGGGAGATACTTCAAATAAAACAATTAATGATATTGTTGCTGCAATAAATGCTGCTGCAAACGGTAAATATACAGCAACCGTAATCGACGGGGCTATTTCTTTTGAGCCTCAAGGTGGTGTTACGTCATTAAAATTTGAAACAATTGACGAAAAAGATGGCGGTTCTAATTTTGTTGCTGCAACAAATTTAGCTTCAATGCCTATGGTGGATGGAGCATATACTACAAAGCTTATGAACGTATCTGCTTCAATAGGACAGGTTGATGATGTAACATCAGAATTGACAAAGAATTATGAAAGTTTTTCTGTCGGAAAAGACGGTCTTATGACAGTTACTTATGAAGATGGTTCAAAACTTTCTATTAAATCTAACGAAGACGGTTCGACATATTTTTCATATACGGACGCAAATGGAATAATTATAAATGATGATATTCAAAATTCCGGAAATGCTTCTTTATATGTTGATCCGAATGTGTTAGAAAAAGCAAATATGCAGATGCAGATGGCAAAAGTTACGAATGATAACGGGCTTGTCGCTGTCGGCAATAATCAATATGAAATAGGTGTAAACTGTGGCGATGTTTTATATACTGCTGCAAATGTTAACGGTGTTGGCGGTGTTGTCACCGGCGCACTTGAATCATCAAATGTTGACCTTGCTCAACAGTTTTCAAATATGATTCTTGCTCAAAGACTTGTTCAAGCTAATTCACAGGTATTTTCAAGTGCCAATAGTATGCTTGAAACATTGGTTTACCTCGGTCAGTAATATTTTGCTATTCTCTTTATTGTCTTATTAACAAGCACCTTCAGAATTTGAAGGTGCTTTAATTTTGCGCTCAATGGGATTCAAACCCATACTCTTTGGCTTCGGAGACCAATGCTTTATTCGATTAAGCTATGAGCGCAAGACATATTTATTTTAGCAGAATTTATATTTTTTTATCCAGTTTATTTTTTGAAATTATTTTTTAATAGTGCTTAATGATAAAAAGATTGTTTGTGGGTTTAATAAATGTTGATATTGGATTTTTTAAAAATAATCATTAAATTATATTTATGTTGAAAAGTTATTATGAAATTTTAAACGTTGCTCCAAGTGCAACTAAAATTGAAATAAAAAATCAATATAGAAAATTAGTCAGAATTTATCATCCTGATATTAATCCTACTGCGGAAGCAGAGAGGCTCTTTAAGGAAATAAATAAAGCTGCTGATATTTTGCTTGATGATGAAAAAAGAAAAAACTATGATAAATTTCGTTCAAAAAACAAGGTTGGTTATTCAAGAAATTCAAGCAACTATACTTTTTCTGATTTATTTAAAACAAAAAAAGAAAAGCTTCAACAACCTGTGTCAAAAGACGGAGAAGATATAATTGTAAGTATTGATATTGATTTTAGTGAGGCTTTTCTCGGTACATACAGAGTTGTTAATATAGCTCGTTCAATGATTTGTCCTAAATGCGGCGGACATAAATTTGTAAATGGTAATAAATGTTCGTATTGTGACGGTTTGGGTGAAAAAATCTTAAAAAGAAAGATAACAGTTAAAATTCCGCCCTCAGTTAAAGATAAAACAAAATTAAGAATAAAAGGAGAAGGACAATTTGGAGTAAATGGCGGCAAAAATGGCAATTTGTATGTGGTCGTGAATATTGAAAAGAATGACGAGCTAAAAATTAAAGACGGCATTGTATATTACACAGCGCAAATCTCCCCATATTGTGCAATTTTAGGCGGTAATATAACTGTTCCTACGTTATGGGGGCAGGCGGTTATAAAAATTCCGCCTTTGACAAAAGCAAATCAAAGTTTTAAACTGATTGATGTCGGTGTATTAAATGAAAAAACGAATAAAAAAGGTGATGAAATTGTCAAAATATTAATTCAAATTCCGTCTAAAATCACTGACGAAGAAATAGAATTGTATAAGAAATTAAATGAAATAAATAAAAAGAACAGTAATGCAAAATACGGTTAAAAAAACAGCAATTAAAGAAATTTTTACTTCAATTCAAGGTGAAGGATTGTATGTTGGAGAGAAACATATTTTTGTCAGATTTTGTCATTGTAATTTAGCTTGCAAATATTGCGATACTGACTTTTCTGTTTCAAATGCTAAAAAATATGATATTGATGAGCTATATAACATACTTTCGGGTTTAGATGTTGAAACAGTGAGTTTTACCGGCGGCGAACCTTTAGTTGAAGTTGATTTTCTTTTAAATTTTTTAGAAAAATATAAAAATAAATTAAATAAAAGGATATATTTGGAAACAAACGGCACTTTATATGATAATCTGTTAAAAATAATTGATTATGTCGATATAGTTGCTGCTGATATTAAGCTGCAAAGTGTTACAAATGAAGAAAATAGGTTTGATATAAATAAAAAGTTTTTAAAAATTGCAAATAAGAAAGAAACTTTTGTAAAAATTGTTTTTGATAATAATATTACTTATGAAGAGATAATTACTTGTTGTAAATTAGCAAAAGAAAATAATAATACAATTGTATTACAGCCTAAAATGCCCTTGAGTCCGGATATAAGAATAGAGAAAATTTTTGATTTATTTTATAAAAACTATAAAAATATTCGTTTAATTCCTCAAGTACACAAATTTTTAAATCTTTTGTAAGAATTTTTTTATGTGTAATAATATTTCTTATGACGAACTTAATTGATAACACTAAAATTTCTTTTGCTGCAATTAAAGAAAATTTGTTGGAAAAATTTGATAAAACACATTCTGCTCCATTGGTTGAAGCTATGTTGAATTATAAAAAGCTTCCAATGACGGGTTTTCATATTCCGGGTCATAATAGAGGTCTTGGGGTTTTGCCTGAATTTTCTGCGTTGGTTGGACAAGATGCCTTATCTCTTGATACTACGGATGAATTTGATAATTTAGGAACTTTGCATCCTGCAACAGGAGCGATTGAAAAAGCTCAAATTCTTGCGAGTCAGGCTTTCGGTTCAAGAAAAACTTATTTTGTAACCGGTGGTTCTACTGTTGCAAATTTGGCCTTAGCTTTTGCATTTACAAGTCCTTTTGATGAAGTATTAATCGGAAGAAATTGTCATCGTTCGGTTTTAACCGGAATGATTATTTCGGGAGCCAAGGTTAATTGGGTAATACCAAAAAAGCTTAATGACTGGGCAATTTTTGGTAATATTGAAGCCGGCGATGTCGAAGAAAAGCTTAAAAATAATAGAAATATTAAGCTGGTTTGGATTACAAATCCTACATACGAGGGCGTTGTGTCTGATATAGAAAAAATATCAGAGATATGTAGGCGATATAAAGCTGCCTTAATAGTTGATGAAGCACATGGATGTTTATGGAATTTTAGTTCAAAACTTCCAAAGACGGCACTTGAATTTGGGGCAGATGCGGTTGTGCATTCTTTGCATAAAACAGGCGGTGCAATGACACAATCATCGATGCTGCATATTTCAAAAAATTCTAAATTTGAAGATGAAAAAATTACACACGCATTGAAATTATTGCACACGACAAGTCCCAGCCTTCTTTTGCTTGCAAGTTTGGATGCGGCAAGAGCAAATTTGCAATCTTCAAACGGTAAAAAAATGCTTGATGGAGCAATAGAAAATGCTCTGTACTTTAGGAATGAAGCTAAAAATATTGATAAACTTCAAGTTTTAAGCGATGAAAATATTGATATTACTAAAATTTTTCTTAAAATTGAAGGTTTGAGCGGCGTGGAACTTGAATATATTCTTGAACATGATTATAAAATAGAAGTTGAATCTGCCTCGGATGAGGGGATATTAATTTTGTCAAATATTGGGAATACAAGAGAAGAGTTTGAATATCTTGTTAATTGTTTTAGAGAAATATCAAAAAAAGAATATCTCAAAAAAGAAATGAAGAATAAGATTATGCCGTTAATAGACCCTGAAATAGTCATGAATTTAAGAGAAGCTTATTTTGCTCCTAAGGAATATATAAATAAAAATGATGCGGTGGGAAGAATTTCTTCAGAGGTTTTTGCTCTTTGTCCTCCGGGGATTTCAATTTTGCTGCCGGGTGAATTAATTAAAAAGGAACATCTTCCCTATTTATTCAGTTGTGAAAAAATTGAAGTTATAAAAGAATAGATTAAGTTTTTTTTAAATTTAAAGTGATGGTATATACAATCTTTAAAAGATTTGTATCTTTTTCTAAAATTGAGATTAATTCTTTTAGCATTTTTTTGCTGTCGGGTTCTTTTAAATGTTCAAAAATAAATAATTCAAAAATTTGAACATTTAATCCTTTTGCTATTTTTTCAATTGTTTCTGAATTTGGATAGTTTTTGCCATTTTCTATATTACTAAGACTCGGAATTTCAATTCCTATTTTTTCTGCCAGTTGCTCTTGAGTTAGTTTATTTGATTTTCTGATTTCTCTTATTCTTAAGCCAAGCAAAGTTTTAATATTTCTCATATAACCTCTTTTATAATTTTAAAAACTTTGCTTGGATTTTATAATAACTTATTGACTAAAATAATTATTAAATTTATTATATATAATAATAAAATTTATTATA
>CALVAW010000027.1 GCA_944325655.1 Candidatus Gastranaerophilales bacterium | reverse complement strand
TGGGCGTTGAGAGGCTCGAACTCCCGACATCTTCCTTGTAAGGGAAGCGCTCTACCAACTGAGCTAAACGCCCTTTTGTAATCACTATAATATTATATCAACTAAAATTGTCAAGTATTATTGCAAAACTAAATTCTCTTGATTTTTAAACTGCATATTGTATAAATTTCTGTATTTTCCGTCAGAAATATTTATAAGTTCTTCATGTGTTCCTTCTTCAATAATATTTCCGTCATCAACAACTATAATTTTATCTGCATTAAATATTGTTGAAAGTCTGTGCGCTATTACAAAAACTGTTTTATCTTTCATAAGATTATCAAGTGCTTTCTGAACAATTTTTTCAGATTTATTGTCAAGAGCGCTTGTTGCCTCATCAAGAATTACAATAGGAGCATTTTTTATCATTGCTCTCGCAATAGCTATCCTTTGACGCTGTCCTCCCGATAAAGATACTCCGTTTTCGCCTATTTGCGTATCAATACCATCTTCAAGAGTATTAATAAATTCATCCAAATGCGAAGCTTGAACAACTTTTTCAATTTCTTCCTTTGTGGCGTCTTTTTTTCCGACCAATATATTGTCCTTTATTGTTCCGCTAAACAAAAAATTATCTTGAAATACTTCAGAAATTGAATTTCTGAGAGAATCAAGCTTGAAATCTTTTATATTTATATTATCAAACAGTATCTCTCCTGAATTAACATCGTAAAATCTCGGCAAAAGATTAACTATTGTTGATTTTCCTCCTCCGGAATTTCCGACTATCGCAAGAGTTTGTCCATGATTTATTTTAAAGGATATATTGTGCAATATTTCGTTTTCCTCGTTATATGAAAAACTTACATTTTTAAATTCTATTACATTTGGACTATGGCTTACTTCTTTTTTTCCTGAATCAACTATTTCTTTATCAAAATCAAAAAGTTCAAAAACTCTGCTTATAGCAACAAAAATACCTTGGATATTTGTTAAATCCTGCCCCAGTGTTTTTATAGGCTTATACAATAACAGCAAAGACGTAATAAAACTTGCAAAACTGCCTGTTGTTAGCCTGCCGCTTATGATTAAATTATTTCCAACCAACATTACAAAAGCTATTCCCAAGCTCGCTATTATGTACATGATTGGCGACAACCAGCCAGTTCTTTTTGTTAAGGACATTTGAAGCGTAAAAGTTTCTCTTATGAGTTTTTTTACTTTCAAATAAATATCGTTTTGTAAATTATATCCTGATATAACCTTGTTTCCTGTATATGTTTCATTGAATGAAGTTGTTATATCGCCTCCTACGACAGTATTTTTGTTTGATACTTCTTTAATTTTTTTTCTCAAAAGAGCCATGGGTAAAAATGCGCATACCAAAACTATGACACCGACAACAGCCAATTCCCATGAATTATATAAAAGTACAAATATAAGCCCCAAGGCACTTGTAAATGATGTAATTAGCGTTTTGATACTGTTTATAAGCTGTTTTGCAGCAGTATCCGGGTCATTTAAAAACCTTGAAATTACAAGTCCTGAGGAATTTTCATCATAAAATTTTGAATCCAGATATATTAATTTCTTAAATAAGTCAACTTTAATCGAGTTTGATATTGTCATGCTTATCCAATCGGCAAGATAAGTATTCAAATATCTTAAAATACCTTGAATACCTGCAAACATAACTATTGCAGGGGGTATCCACATGGCAAGAAAATCTCTTGTAAGCACATAAGCACCCAAGGTGTATGAATTTCCGTTAACCACCACATCAATGTACGGTTTAAGAGCGAAAGCCGTAATGCCATCCAATAAACCAAGCGGAATTGCCAATAAAAAAGCAATTAAAATCCTAAACATTACAGGTTTTATATAGGGAAAAATCCTTTTAAGAAGATACTTATAATTAAAAGCGGTTTCTGTTTTAATTTCATCTAATTTCATGTTAAATTTCTCAACCGTAGCTATATTTACAAATTATTACACGAAAACAAAAAAATTGTCTTTTCGTGCTTAATATTTTGTGATATTACTAATTTATGAAAGAATACTTATTTAAAATTTCAACAAAATTAAAAGACGAAATAAAAGACCCCGAAGGTGAAGTTGTTGAAAAGATTGCACTAAGACTTGGTATTTCAAAAAATATTAAAATAAAAAAAGGTAAATTTTATGAAATTAAAATTATTTCTTCATCGGCAGATGCAGCTTGTGATGAAATAAAACAATTGGCAGAAAAAATTCTTATTAATCCGGTCGTTGAGGCCTATAAAATTGAAAAATTTGAGGAACTTTAATGCAAAAAATTAAAGCCGCAGTAGTAAAATTTTTTGGTACAAATTGTGAAAAAGAAACACTGGAAGCACTTTTAGCCAACGGGTTTGATTCTTGTATTATAGGTCAGAATGAAAAAAACATAGATAAGTATGATTTAATTGTTCTTCCGGGAGGTTTTAGCTACGGAGACTACATCTCCTGCGGAAGAATAGCAAAATATACACCCGTAATCAAAAGCATAAAAAATAACATTAGAAAAAGAAAAATTTTTATTCTGGGAATATGCAACGGATTTCAAATACTCACTGAAGCAGGTCTTATTCCCGGAGCGCTTTTAGAAAATATTAACGGCAAATTTCAATGCGATGACGTGAAATTAAATTTTTTAAACAAAAAATTTATATTGCCGATTGCTAATCATCAAGGAAGATATTATATTGATGATATTAAAAAATTGAAAGATTGCGAGCTTATAAAATACGAAAATAATCCTAACGGTTCAAGTTTTGATATAGCAGGAATATATGATAAGAAAAATTATATATTAGCTCTCATGCCTCATCCTGAAAGAAATATGATAACACCCTTTAAACCTAAAAACGGTATTATAATTTTTGAATTTATTAAAAATATTATAGAAAAAGAATTTTATGGAGTTATATAAAAAATTAAACATAGATAAAAAAGTTTTTAATTACATAATAAGTAAACTAAAAAGAGTTCCGAACGATTTTGAAACTTATTTATTTTCAGCTATGCACTCGGAACATTGCGGATATTTGCATTCAAAAAAATACTTAAATGATTTTTATACTGAAAATAATTTTAATAATGAAAATGCCGGCTGCATAAAAATAAAAGATTATAGTGTTTTTTTTAAAATGGAATCTCATAATCATCCTTGTGCAATTGAGCCATATCAAGGCGCTATGACGGGCATTGGCGGCATAATCAGAGATATTCTTTCGCTTGGCGCTAATCCTGTTTGCTTATTAAATTCTCTGAAATTCGGAAAAATAAAGGAAAATAAAACAAAGTACTACCTGCAAGAAGTTGTAAGAGGAATAAGTACATACGGAAATTCGGTCGGAATACCGGTAATATCAGGCGAAACAATATTTGAAAAATGCTTTAATAATATACCTATTGTTAATGTTTTAGCTTTGGGGCTCGTAAAAACGAATAAAATTAAATTGTCATGTGCCAAAGCAAATGCATATATTATAATTCTCGGCTCAAAAACAGGCATCGACGGACTTGGCGGCGCAACTTTTGCCTCAAATGTATTATCTGAGAAATCTTCAAGAAGCTCTGTTCAAATAGGCGATCCGTATATTAAAAAGAAATTAATAGAAGCTGCCATCAAAATTAACAATTTAAAATCAGTTATAGCTTGTCAGGATTTAGGTGCAAGCGGAATTTTAAGCTCCACCTCAGAGATGTGTTACAAAGGAAATTGCGGAGCGGAATTGTACCTAGAAAAAGTCCACACACAAATAAAAACCATTCTGCCCCTTGAAATAATGCTATCTGAAACACAGGAGAGAATGGCTTTTGTGGTAGAAAAAAATGGTATTGAAGAATTTAAAAAAATAGCAAATGATTTTGAACTTGAATATTCAATAATCGGAAAAACAACAAAAGAAAATTCATATAAAATTTTTTATAAAAATAATATTTTAGCTAATATTCCGTTGAATGTTTTATGTGAACCATATTTATTCAATTTAAAAAAAGGTCATAAAAAAAATTTAAAGAAAAAATCTAAAAATTCTGATTTAAAAAAATTGTTTATAAATATGATAAATGACGAAAATTTTACCTCAAAAAAATATATTTACTCGCAATTTGACCAAGAAGTTCAGGGAAGAACGGCATTCTCGCAAAAAGAAAATTCAATCGGAATACAATATTTAAAAGAAGTTTCATCTTATATAGCAATTTGCTGTAAAACAATAATAAATCAAGATACAACAACGGCAGTTAAAAATACTTTTTTAAATTTATACAGAAAATTAGTCTCCTGTGGTTTTGAACCAAAAGGTCTTACAAACTGTCTAAATTTTTCTAATCCTGGCGATAAATATGTTCAAAATGACTTTTTGGATGTAATTTACGAGCTTAAAAGATTATCTTTTGAATTTAAAATGCCTGTTGTATCCGGCAATGTTTCATTTTATAACGAAAATAAAAAATCAAAAATTCCGCCATGTGCTACTCTTGCAATGGTTGGAGTATTGGATGATGAGAAAATGCTAATAAAACCAAATATTTATAAAAATAACAACATTTATTTTTTGGGTGAAACAAAAAATATTCAAAATCATTTTGAATATGAGATAAATTTAAAAAACATTATTTTTGATTTATATAAAAATAAATTAATCAATACGGTTAAAACCATAGGTAAATTCGGTTTATTAACTGCTTTAACAAAAAATGCCGTTTTCTATAATGTCGGATTTAAAATAAACGGATTGGAAGAATTATATTTTAAAGAATATCATTCCGGTTATCTTTTAATCAGCGAAAAAAACATCGATAAAGAATTAAATAAATACGGAGTGTCTTATTTTTATTTGGGCAAATATTTAGGTGATAAAATATTATTTGAAAATTTAGAATTTGACTTAAATCAAATTAGAGAATTGTATCAAAATAAGCTAAATTTTGAAATGGAAAACTAAAATATGTCCAAATTAAGACATGAATGCGCAGTAGCCGCTGTTTTTGCTAAAAATAAAGATAACAATATAATTGACAAATTATTAGCCTCAATTTCAAAAATGCAACACAGAGGGCAAGATTCTTGCGGAATATCATACGTAAAAGATGAAAAGATAACAAACAAAACCGCACTTGGATTAATTAAAGATAATTTTTTAAATTTTAAAGAAAAATCAAATATAGCTATTGCTCACACAAGATATGCGACTATCGGAAAAATCAATATCAAAAATGCTCAACCGTATTTTTATAATAATGTTTCAGCTTGTTTTAACGGAACAATTTCAAAAAGTGAAAATTATAAACGCATTTTAATAAAAAAAGGATATACATTTGAAACAGACTCCGATTGCGAAGTGATATTGAAATGGATTTTTTCAAAATTGAAAAAAAATTCTGATAATTGGAGTTTAAATGAAGTTAGCAATATCTTAAACAGTGATTTTAAAGATGGTGCATACAGTTTATTAATGCTTTTTAAAGACAGGATTTTTGCTTTTAAAGATATTTATTCGTACCGCCCTTTGGTTTTTATTGAAACTAAAGAAGAATATTTTATATTAAGCGAAGATTGCATTACATCTGAAAAAGCTATGCAAAAAATCGAGCTTGATAAAGGTCAGGGAATTGAAATAAATAAAAACGGTTACTTTTTAACTAAAAAATCTTCCTCAAATATCTCCAAAAAATGTGTTTTTGAAGTCGTATATTTCGCATCGAAAAATTCAAATGTTTTTAATGTTAATGTAAAAGAAAAAAGAATTAAACTGGGCGAACTGCTTGCTCTGGATGACAATGTTGAAGCAGATATAGTCGTGCCTGTTATGAATTCCGGGTTTTGGGGAGCTTTCGGATATAGTAAAAAAAGAAATATTAAACTTTCTTTTGCAATAAAAAATAACGAAAATATCTTAAGAACATTTATCGAAAATAAATCAAACAGAAATAAAGCCGTTAATGAAAAATATTCAATAATAAGAAATAAAGTGCAAGATAAAAATATTATTGTAGTTGACGATTCAATTGTAAGAGGATTGACCGTAAAGAAAATAACTTCTTTATTGAAAAAAAACGGTGCGAAAAGTGTTCATTTCAGGCTTTTTTCGCCTCCAATAATAAATGTATGCTTGTGGGGTGTTGATATACCCGACAAAAGCGAACTTCTTGCATATATATATAAATCGAAGGATAATAATATAGCAAAAGAACTTGGAGCGGACTCGATAAAATATATACCGAAAAAACTTTTTTGCGAAGTATTTAATGAAAATCAATGGTGTCATAATTGTTTCAGGAAAAAATGATAAAATATAATTACAAATCATCAGGTGTGGACATTAAAAAAGCGGATGAAATAATAAAAAATATTTCAAAAAAATTTGAAATAAATAATTTATCAAATTTTGCAGGTTTATTTGCGTCAGAGCTCTTAAACGACTATAGTTTATTTTCTTGTTGCGATGGCATAGGCTCTAAAATAATTCCTTTAATTGAAAAAAACCGTCCTGAAATTATTGCAAATGATTTAGTGGCGATGAATTTAAATGATTTAATTACATCAGGAGCAAAACCGTTATTTTTTCTTGATTACATTGCAGCAAACAATTTAGAAGGCAATATTATTCAAGAAACCATAGAAAATTTAAAATTAATTCTGAATAATTATAACTGTTCCCTTCTTGGCGGTGAAATTTCCGAACTTTCTTGCCTGATAAAGAAAAATTTTTTTGATATCGCCGGTTTTATCGTCGGTATTTGTAAAAAAGACAATATTTTAAATAAAAATTATGTCAAAAAAGGAGACAGAATAATAGCATTTACTTCCAGCGGAATACATTCAAACGGCTTTACTTTGATTAGAAAATTATATTCCGATAAAATAATGAGCGATGATTTATTTGAAGAATGTTTAAAACCCACAAAAATATATGCGGATATGTTGTATAAATTAAATGATTTAAAATTAATCAAATCAGCAGCAAATATAACAGGCGGGGGCATATATTCAAATTTAATTCGTGCAATTGGCAGCAATTTTAGTTTAAAATTAGACTATAATTCAATACCAAAACAAGAAATATTTGAATTTTTAAAAACAAAAATTCAAACAAAAGAATGTTACAGCGTATTTAATATGGGTGTTGGTTTTTGTGTAATTTGTGATAAAAAAAATGTTCAAGAAATATTAAAAAACTCTGCGCAATATAATCCTTTTGTTTTTGGTGAAGTAATATGAAAAATGTTTTGATATTGGCCTCAGGCATTGGTTCTAATTTTGAAGCAATTATTAAATATTTTAAAAAAAATGAAAGAAATGATATTGATTTCAAATTACTATGCAACAGAAAAAACGCAAAAGTTTTAAAACGTGCGGAAAAATTAAATATCGAAGCAAATTATCTTGAATTTGATAAATTTAAAGATTTTTTTAAAAACAGAAAATTTGATTTAGTTGTTATGGCAGGTTTTGATAGAATTTTGGATAAAGAAATTATTGAAGCTAATCCATTTATAAATATTCATCCTTCCTTATTGCCGAAATACAAAGGTTTAAATGCCATTCAAAAAGCTTTTGTAAATCATGACACAATATCAGGCATTACAATTCATTATGCAAATGAAAAAGTAGACGATGGTGAAATAATTTATCAAAAGTCCTTAAAAATTAATCCGAAATGGTCATTAAAAAAACTTGAAACAAAAATCCATGAATTGGAACATTATTATTATCCCAGAATAATTGAAAAATTATTAGGATTAAATGTTTTGGTTATCGGTTCGGGAGCAAGAGAACATTGTATAGCAGAAAAAATAAAAGAATCTAAATTTTTAAATAAATTATATTTAGCAGATGCAAATGACGGTTTTTCTTTTTTAGGTGAAAAAATTGAATATATTGATTATTTTGACCTTGCACAAAAAGCAAAAGAAAAAAAGATAAGTTTTGCAATTATCGGATCGGAAAAATATCTTAGCGAGGGAATAGTTGATATTTTTAAAAAATTTGATATTAAAGCAATAGGCCCTGATGAAAAAACATCAAAATTAGAAGCTTCCAAACTATATGCTAAAAAAATTATGCAAAAATACAATATAAAAACTGCAGCATATAAAAAAATTACCAAGAAAAATAACATAAATAAGTTTGTGGATTTATTTAAAAACCCTGTTATAAAAGCTGATGGGCTTGCATTTGGAAAAGGAGTATATTTTAATTCGGATAAAAAAAAGGTTAAAAGCGAACTTTTTAATTTTCTTTCGGGCAAATTTTCAAACGCCTCCAAAACATGCTTGATTGAGGAAAGATTATTCGGATTTGAAGTTTCTCTTTTTTCTTTTTGGGATGGCGAAAACTTAGTTCACATGCCATTATGTCAAGATTTTAAACAAAACAACGAAGGCTTAAATACCGGCGGCTTAGCTTCGATTTGTCCTATTATTTTAAATTCAAAAAATGAATTTAAGCTCAATAACTATAAGAAAAAATTAGAACTATTTTTTAAAAAAGAAAAAATTAAAACCCCATTCATTTTATATTCCGGATTAATGGTTGCATCCGATGATATTTATGTTCTTGAATATAATGTTCGTTTAGGTGATCCTGAGTGCCAGGTTTTATTAAATTATATAGAAAACGATTGGCTTTCAATATTTTTTGCGCAAGTAAATAAAATGCTTGATTATGTAAAATTGCAAAATAAAAAAAGAGAAACCACCTGTATAGTAATGACAAGTAAAGGCTATCCTTTAAAATCAAGAAAAAATATAGAAATAACAAATATAAATAAAAATAATAATTTAAAAATATATTTTTCTAATGTAAAAATTTGCAATAATAAATTATATTCAATGGGAGGAAGGGTTTTATCATTGGTTTCACAGGATAAAAACCTTATTTACAATACCCTTGAAGAAATTAATTTTGAAGAAAAAGTATATAAAAAAAATGTTGAAATTAAACAATAATCTAATTTTTTAATTGTTTGGTATAATAAAAGCATGGATGATAGGATTATCAATGAGTATTATTTTATTATAAAAAATAAAATTCTGCAGGGAGATTTTATTTCTGCCTCAAGAAGCACGGATAAGCTTCTTTTTAATTTTCCAAGCGATGCGATGGGATATTATTTCAGAGGTTTATGTTGTTTTGCAAGAGAAAAATACGAAGATTCTCTAAAAAGCTATTATAATGCGATTAAATTAAATCCCAATTTTGCGAAAGCTTATTTTAATTTAGGCGTTTGCTATCATGTTCTTAATTATTATGACGAAGCTTTAATTAATATAGCAAAAGCACTTGTTATTTTTGCAAATCAAAAAGAACTTTCCAATAAGCAAAGATGCATAGAAGCACTAAGATATATAGATATTGAAAGATTGGGGAATAAAGGATGAATTCTGCCGTTATTTTTTCGACCGGTTTTTTTATCTCCGTGATTATAGTATTAGTCTCTGTTTATATAATTTTAAAACATATTAAACTTTTAATTAAATACAACAGACTGACAAAATATCTATATAATTATCTGAATATTATTATCTCTGCCAGATACGGGAATTTGAATTTAAAATGTGATGACGGTGTTGATGCTCTTACAATTCAACTCTCAAGAAATACTAACGCTTTTTTGGAAAGCGTATATGACAGAGATGTAATGATAAATGAATATATAGAAAGAGAAAAACAAAGTCAAAATTTAAAACAAGATTTCATTTCAAGCTTGGCACATGATTTTAAAGTTCCTATCATCGCACAAGATAACACTTACGATTTATTTTTAGCGGGAAATTTTGGAGAATTAAGTTCAATACAACAAGATGCAATTAGAAATTTAAAAATATCAAACAATGATTTAAAAAATTTGGTTGTTGATTTACTTGATGCCCATAAATTTGAAAAAAATAAATTAGAATTAAATATAGCTGAAGTTGATATTATTTCTATGATAAAAGAAATAATAGCTCAAAATAAAAGTATTTTAGATATAAGAAATAAAGAATTAAGATTTAATACCAATACAGACAATTTAAAATACCCGCTTGATGCCTTTTTAATGAAAAGAGTTTTAAATAATTTAATTTCAAATGCTATATTTTATGGTAAAGATTCAAAATACATAGATATTGAACTTATAAAACATACCGAAAAATTTGAAATTTCTGTTTTGGACTATGGAGACGGTATAAATGAAGAAGAAATAAAAAATATTTTTAGAAAATATTATACATCAGCTAAAAAATATGCTAATATCGGTGCAGGCTTGGGATTATACATAGCTAATAAAATAGTTTTGCAGCTTGGAGGAAAAATAAAAGTTCAAAACATCTCAGGCAAAGGAGCAAAATTTACAATTGAATTTCTTCTGAAGTAAATTATAGGTTAAAATTATGGATTTGCCGGAAAAAAACAAAGAAAATGTTTCGCAATTAATATCGGATTATTTATCTTATCTTGAAATAGAAAGAGGATTATCAAAAAATACAATATTTGCTTACCAAAGCGATTTAATTTTCTTTTTTGATTTTATACAAATTCAAAAGCAAGATTTTTTAATAGACGATATCGGTCGTAAAGATTTTTCAAATTACATAAAGTTTTTAGCAAAACACGAGCTTAATCCTTCTTCCATAACAAGAAAAATCGCTTCAATAAAAGGTTTTTTTAAATATTTATGCTCCAATCGAGAAATTAAATCCAATCCTGCAACATCAATAGTGTCACCAAAACTTCCGAAGAGACTTCCCAAAGTTTTAACAACAAATGAAATTAACAATATTTTAAATGAAGGTCTAGATTCTTTTGAATTAGCTTTGACGGAATTATTATATTCCGCGGGAATAAGAGTCAGTGAGTTGGTAAATTTAGAAATAAAAAATATTGACTTTAAACAAAAAATTATAAAAGTTTTTGGAAAAGGTTCTAAAGAAAGAATTGTACCAATTAATTCAAAATGTATTAAGGTTTTATCGGAATATTTAAAAAAAAGAGAGATAATTTCTCTAAAATATAATTCAAAACCCTACCTTTTTCTAAATTCTAAAGGTGAAAAAATAACAAGACAAGCAGTCTATAAAATAATCAGAAAGCAAGGGGAAAAAATAAACAAAAAAATTTCTCCCCATACAATTCGGCACAGTTTCGCTACTCATTTGCTTGAAAACGGCGCCGACTTAAGAGTAGTTCAGGAGCTTTTGGGGCATTCAAGCATTGTTACGACGCAACTTTATACCCATATAAGCAAAAAAACATTAAGGGATGTATATTTTAGTATAAACAATTAATTTGTTAATATTTGTTAATATTTAGCAATTTTATATCTTATATATACTTTATTTATATATATCGTATATACAAGAGGAGAAAGAATGTCCCTTATAGAGATTGCTGAAAAATTCAGAGAACAAATAGCAAAAAGAAAATTAAATTTTTCTACAGCACCCGGCAAATCAAGCTCGGCAGCATTTAGAAAATTGCTGGAGCGAAGCGCAAAAAATTTAAGTATTTTTTCTTATGAAGATGAATTTAAAGAATATTTGAAAAAGGAAACAGGATTGTCAGAAGAAGACATTCTTGTTGAAATTGATAAACTTGAAGATTTGCAAATTTTTAGCGGAAAAGATTTAAAAACTATTCAATCAGAAATTGATGAAGCTCTTGAAAATAACGAACAACAAAATAAATATGATACAATAGACGGAATTTTATCAATCATGTTTGAAGATGACTCCGTTAAAGATGTTATTGATTTAGATAAAGACGGTGAATTAAATAATGAAGAAATTATGCAATATTTAAAAACCACTTCTGCTAATGACGGAAATGCAGAAGATTTATCCATTAACGATATTTTAATTTCAATTAAAGGAATTTCAGAGGGTTTAAGTCCGCAAGAAATAGCTCAACAAGAAGAAATAAACAATGTTGATAATGAAACTACAGGCACCCCACTTAAAAAACAAAATACTCACGCAAGTAATTATGCTGAACCGAGCGGAGAATTGGTATCATATTCCAAAGAAAATGATTTAAATGATATAAATGAAAAAATTGCTCAGGCAAATAATCAAATAATTGAAAAAAATAATCAAAAAGCTTTAATTAACGCACAAGATATTGAATATGTTGAAATGATAAGCAATTTGGATAATACGATTTCTTCCATTAATTCAAAAGAATCATCTGTTGCGGCTCTTGAGAGCGATCTTCATACTATAGAATACGATATAATCGCAACTAGTGCGCAACTGGAAAACCTTCACGACCCCATTATTTTTACCGAACAACAATCTGAAACAGACAAATTAAGAGAAGAACTCGAAAAGCAAAAAACGAAACTTGAAGAAGATAAAATAAATAAACAAGAAAAATTAAAACAAGAACAACAAGAGCTCGATGAACTTAACAGTCAAAAAGATTCTATTGAAAATTCTATTGAAGCTTATGAAGCTCAACATCCGAGTGATGAAATTGATAAAATAAATCAAGAAATTGAAGAATTAAATAAAACAATTGAAAAATATGAAGCTGATAAAAAACAAATTCAGGAAGAATTAGATAAACAAAGAGAAACAGAATTACAAGATGCGGAAGTATTCGGCAAGGCATCTGCATACCGTCAATCCGAGTTAGTTAAAGTTATGATGGACTATGCGACAGCATCATCCACAAAAGAATATTACGATAAATGGTATTTTGAAAACATAAACGGCAAGGCATATTGCGCTATATTTACAACAAATGTTGTTGAGTTAATGTATTCTCAAGCTGCTCAAAAATTAGGTCTGAGTGAAGATATGTTAAAAACAATGATGGCAGGCTCCGGAGATCAAAATAATTCAAGTCAGGGACTCACAGGATTGCAATTTGCATGTGCATCCGACACTTGGGGTGAAAAAGTCCAGCCGGCACTTGACTTAGCAGGAATAAACGTACAATCTACAATAGATATAACAAATATGTCCGAACAAGAAAGAAAAGATGCTGTTAGAAACGGTGATATATACCCCGGCATGGTATTTACATATAAAAGGGCCGACGGCTCCTACCATACAGGTTTTATAGAAAGTATAAATAAAGATTTAAGCTGGAACACAATTGAAGGAAATACTACGGTAAAATATAGTGACGGAACATCTGAATCACATACTATAGGTGCACATAAAAGAGATGCAACCTTACAAGACCTTTCTGCAGTGAATGATCCGACTCCTAAAATCTTATATTGGTTGAAAATTATGGGTTATTCCGATAACGAAATAAATTCATTGATTTATTCTTAAAATTAAAAGCTCAATCTGTTTTAAAGTGATAAAATAATGTTATGAATAATAACATTGATTGGCAAAAAGAAGATTTAAAATATATTTGGCATCCTTGTTCTCAAATGAAGGATTACGAACAGCTGCCCCCGATTGTAATAGAAAAAGGCGAGGGAATAAATTTATACGATATTAACGGTAAATGTTATAAAGATGTAGTAAGTTCCTGGTGGTGTAATTTATTGGGTCATTGCAATCCTGAAATCTCCGCTTCCTTAAAAAAACAGGCAGACAAATTAGAACACGTTATTTTTGCAAATTTTTCACACAAAGGAATAATCAGTCTTTGTATGCGCTTAGTTAAACTTTTACCTGAAGGATTAAGCAAATTTAATTTCTCGGATAACGGCTCCTCTGCTATTGAAATGGCGATGAAAATGAGTTTTCAATATTTTCAACAAACCGGAAAATCCGAAAAAAAACGCTTTATGGCATTAAGCGATGCATATCATGGAGAAACAATAGCAGCTCTTTCTGTCGGAGCTTGTGATTTATATACAAAAATTTATAAACCGATTTTAATGGATGTTATAAGAATAAAAGCACCGGATTGCTTCCGTTGTCCTTTCGGTAAAAACAGAGATAATTGCTCATGCGAATGTTTTGTTTATGCACAAAAACAATTTGAAAAATACGGTAAACAAACTGCGGCAATATTAGTAGAGCCTCTTTTGCAAGGATCTGCAGGTATGAAAATATATCCTGCATTATACTTAAAAAAATTGAGGGATATTTGTGATAAATATGATGTTCATTTAATAGCAGACGAAATTGCTACAGGATTTTACAGAACGGGAAAAATGTTTGCAGTTAATCATGCTGAAATTTCACCCGATATAATGTGCCTTTCAAAAGGGTTAACGGGCGGTTATATGCCAATGGCAGCAGTAGTAACAACAAATAAAATTTATGAAGCTTTTTACGATGATTATTCAAAAGGCAAAGCTTTTATGCACTCTCACACATATTCAGGCAATCCTCTCGGAGCAAGCTGCGCACTTGCCGTCCTTGATATACTTGAAAAAGGACACATTCAAAAACATATACAAGATTTAAGACCATATTTTAATAATTTAATAAAAGAAAAATTTTTAAATATGAAAAATGTAGGCGAAGTTCGCTCGATAGGTCTTATAAATGCAATTGAACTGGTTAAAGATAAAAAAACCAAAGAACCGTTTTCTTCCGGTTTAAGATTAGGATATCAAATTTATAAAAAAGCCCTTAAAAAAGGGGTTTTATTGCGCCCTTTGGGCGATGTGATATATTTTAATCCGCCTTTAATAATAGAAAAAAAAGATATGGATTATGTTGTTCAAGTTGCATTTGAATGTGCAAAAGAAGCTATAAGTGAATTATAGTTCAACATAATATATCAATCGTTGAGCCTGTATGATTTTCATTAAGTCGTTCTAAATTGGTCAATCTTTCATTTTCCATAATGGCATTATTTGCAGATACGGGAGTAAAATGGCAATGATTAAAATAAAAATTTTGAGTGAGTTTTCTGTCTGCTATATCTTTAATAACTAAGTTTTTTCCTTCAAGACGAGTCAATTTAGCTAAAAATGCAATCATGGTTTCGCCGATAAAGCGCATTACTCTATTTTCTCTGTTATAACAAGATATTTTAGGTGCAGTTTCTATATATTCAAGATAATTAGTTTTATCTCTTTTATTTAAAACGCTTAAGCATAACACGTCGCCTTCGGGAGTTTCAAGCGAATAATACTTATCATCAGTATCTTTGTCCAGATATTCTTCAAATTCCTCGGTAATTTCTTTTAAATAATAGCTGCCTTGCCAATTTTCTTTATAGTGCATTTTATGCAGTGCAAACAAATCATCTTTTGAATTTAGTTCAAAAATTCTTGCTTTTTGCCTTGAATTTGTGTCTCCTACAACGCAATCAGCTACATATTTTTTTTGAAAAAATATACTGTTTATTTTTCCTAATTTCATTTGTCATCCTATCAGTTCTATTTCCTTTTTTGTATGTCTGGTATTTTGGTTAATCAATTTTTGGAGAATATTTTTATCTTTCACTATAATTTTTGAATCCGTAAGTCCTAAAAATCCGCATTTAGCATAAAAATCTCTGGCATCTTTTGCAACATAATAAACTTCAAAATCTCCGTCCTTGGCAACTGACATCTTAGCTAAAAATGCAAGCAGGGTTTCTCCTATATATTTAAGTTTTCTTTTTACATTTTGATTTTGATGTTTCGGATGTGTTTCCAAAAGATATAGAGTGTTTTTATCTTTATTTTCTCCGTATTCGCAATAACCGAGGCATTCTCCATATTGATTTTCTATTACATATACACCCGAATAACTAAAATCTTTTTTACAGTGCACCATTTTTAAATAATCTGCAATTAAATCAACATACTCTGCATCTTTCCAGGCTGCTCCCTGCTTATTAAAATATCTCCAATCCTTATCTTCTTCGAGTTGGTAAATTGTGCAAGAAATAGGTTTGCTGCCGTTTAATACGTTAGCTTTTGCAACTGCCCTTTTTTGAAAAAATACGTTAGAGTGAATGCTATTTATTTTCATACACAGACAAAACTTATGAAATATAAAAATTGCTAAAATTCAATAAGCTCATTATGAATTTTTATAGCATAACTGTCGCTCATGCCTGAAATATAGTCTATAGCTGCTTGTTTATAATCCATTAAATTTTCTATATTATATATAATTTTATTTCTGTATTTTCTTATTTTATGGGCTTTTTCGTCTATATTAGAATATTTTATTAACCAATCCGAAAAATCAATAGTTGATATGGGATAAAATTTTGAATATTTTGTAAGCTTATTTATTGTATTGTAGCCGTCATAATGATAGATTAAAAAATCATATATTGTATTTATAACGAGAGCGGCATATTTCATAAAAGGTTCAAAACGTTTATTTGAATATATTTTTTTGTAATTAAATTTTTTAATTTTGTTCATCATACTATAGTGCTCTTGCGAAAATGTCAGTCCTTTTTCAGGAGATGAATTTAAACAAAGATTTGTTATAAATTCATGTATTAAGGCGGAAGTATTTATATCTTTAAATTTAACCTTTTTTTTCATAACTTCCTGACCCATTTGCTTGAGCGAAATTATATCATCTTTATCAAAAAACCTGTAATTATACGCATCTTCTATATCTCTTCCAAGATACGCGATTTTATCGGCAATTTTAACAACACAGCCTTCATAAGTGTATGGCATGTGTTTGCCTTTTATTATTAAACTTAAATCAAAAAAATCATCTCTGGGCTTTATATTATTTTCATTCACTTCTCCGCAATGACAAACAATTCCGTCTCTTACAGCGTAAGTTAAATTTAAGTTTTCTTTAAAACCTTCATAATTAGGAAGAGTTTCAATTAAATCTACAAATCTCAAGGAATTTTTTTCATGCCAGAATTTCTTTTGAAAACCTTCTTTATCCATTATTTTTTCAATTATTCTTTCGCCATGGTGACCAAAAGGACTGTGTCCTAAATCATGCCCCAGTGCGATAGCTTCAACTAACGATACATTAAGTCCGAGAGCTATGGCAATAGTTTTTGAAATACTTGCAACATGGTTTACATGTTCAATTCTGGTGCAAACGTGGTCATTATTTGTCGCAAAAAATACCTGAGTTTTATGTTTTAATCTTCTGTATGCACTTGAGTGAAGTATTCTGGTATTATCTCTGTCAAAAGGAGATCTTATATCAAAGGGTTTATGAGAAAGAGGAGAAATTCTTTCTATTGCATAGTGCCATTTGGGGCTGTTTTCGTCTGTTTTGTAGTTACTAAATAAATTTTTTTTAATTTCATTAACTTCTTTTAACATAATTTGATTATACGTAATTTTATGGATTTTTAAATCATATATGTATTTTATTTTATGAAAGTGTTAAAATGGTCTTATGACTAAGCAAATGATGGTATTAATCATAATTGTTATTTACGTGGTCATTCGTTCTGTTTTTGTGGAACCGAATTCTCTTGTTGTTACTAATTACGAAATAGAGGATAACGCTCTGCAAGGTGTTCGCATAGTTTTTTTAAGTGATTTTCATTTAAAAAAACACGATTTTAAGCGTCTGGATAAAATTGTCATGTTAACCAATAAGCAAAAACCGGACATAGTTTTTATGGGCGGCGATTTTGCAAACGGACATAATTACAAAAATACTATGGATATGGATTTGGCAGCGCAAAAACTAAATCTTATAAATGCACCCATATATACTGTTTTAGGCAATCATGATTGGTGGTCGAACGGAAAAGAAATCACCGCAATATTAAAAAGAAACGGCATTAATGTTCTTGCCAATTCTGCAATAAGAACTGTAGTAAAAAGAAGATATCTCGACATTATAGGACTTGAAGATTTAACAACCAGACAACCAAACGTCGAAAGAGCTTTCGCAAGAACAAGAACTCCAAGAATTGTATTAACGCATAATCCTGATATATATTACGACATTATGGAAGAAGTATCATTAATACTTGCAGGTCATACCCATGGCGGACAATTTATTATTCCTTTTACTCCCCCCTTATTTGTACCTTCTAAATTCGGTTCCGAATTTGCAAGCGGTTTGATTACAAACACTCATAATAAAATGATTATTACAAAAGGATTGGGAACAAGCGTTTTACCCGTAAGATTAAATTGTAAGCCCGAGATTGTTGTTGTTGATTTTGTTAAAAAAGGCAGTTTAAAAAAATAGTCAAAATATTTAATTTACATTTATTTTTATTTTGTTAAAAGTTGTTTGACAGTTGATTTTTAAAAAATTATAATTGTTTTTGAGGTAGGCGTGTATGTATATTATTTTCGCCGTTGCGGGCATTATGTTTTTATTTTGGGATTTAAATAAAAAAGCTGTATATAAGCTTGTTTTAAGCGGAGCTTGCCTATTTTCTTCAATTTTTGCTTTTAAATACCCGAAAAACTATATACATATTGCATTAATTTTTTTATTTTTTACTTTAATTTTAAATTTTTTAATTAAAACTATTTTAAAAAAAGAGCAGTACGATTTGAAAAAAAATAATGCTTCAAAAGATTACAAAGGAAAAATTGCAACAGTAAAGAAAGATATCGGCAAATTCCTTTCAATAGACGGTATAGGCTTAATTGAATTTGATAATAATGTTTGGCAAGCAAAAAGTATTGACGATAAAGAAATTAAAGCAAATTCAAAAGTTGAAATTGTTTCAAAAGAAAATATGATAATGAATGTTAAGGTAGTTAAATAAATGCAAAAAACGAACAAAAGATTATTAATAGTTGACGATGACAAACAAATCAGAGAGCTCTTAGCTTTCGATATTTCTCACAGCGGCTATATTGTAGATACCGCTTCAGACGGACAAGAAGGCTTAAAAAAAGCTCTTGAAAACAATTATGATTTAATTTTATTAGACGTCATGATGCCTAAAATGAACGGATATGATGTATGCAGAAATGTCAGAATTGCAAAACCAAATATACCAATTTTATTACTTACTGCAAAAGGTACTTTAGAAGATAAAACCGAAGGCTTTGATTGCGGTGCGGATGATTACTTAATAAAACCTTTTGAAATACAAGAAGTTTTATTAAGAATAAGGGCTCTTTTAAGACGCGGTGAAAATAATAAAAATCAAAATAATAAAGAGGTTTTGAGAGCAGGAGATATTGAAATATTGCCTGAAAGCCTTGAAGCTTTGATTTTAGATAAAAAAGTCAAACTCACCCCCACCGAATTTGAAATTTTATATTGCATGATGCAGCACATTAATTCTCCGGTTACGCTTGCTACATTGCTTGATGAAGTTTGGGGATACGGCTCCGATGAAGATGTTCGCATGGTAAGAGTTCATGTCGGAGGTTTAAGACAAAAAATTGAAGAAAATTCAAGAACACCAAAATATCTGCATACCGTAGTTAATGTCGGATATAAGCTCACACCCTTTGGAGCCTTGGAAGAAGTATGAAACGTTTAAAGATAATTGAACAAATTATTATAGTTCTTATTGTTGCGGTTTTAATCCCTTTTATTACCATAGGTATAATAATTTCAAACATATCTCAGCAAAGTGTAAGAAACGAATTGGCGAACAATACTTCTTTAATCGCACAATTTATAGGTGAAGCAACCGAAAATTACGTTAATTTATCTCAAGCACAACTTGACCAAATGGCGGCAGGTTTTAATTATATCCCCAATACGATGGCTAAAATTCAATATTTTGATGAAATTGAATCAAAGACATTATTATTCAAAAATTTAGATATTATTGAGAAGGAAAAAATTCCAAAAGAAAAATATAATGTTTTAAATGGCAGATTAACTCTTGTTTCTCCAATTGATTTTGATTCAAATTATTATCTTTTAGCTCAAATAAATGTTAATATTATTGATAAACTCTTAGGAAAAGAAAACATCGAAGGCAGAAATATTTATATTTTTGACTATCAATCCAAAAAATTAATTGCAACAAATGCTGAGAATGCATCGAATAATGAAGTTGTTTCAGATTTAATTTTAAAAGAAGATTCAAAAAAAGGACTTTTCGGAAAAAGAAAAAATACACCCAAAGCGTATTATAAACTAAAAAATCCGCAATGGCTCGTTGTTGTTGATACTACAAAAAAAGTTACCGCAAAAACAATTATAAAAGCACGATATCGAATAGTTCTTTCTTTATGCATTGCAGCTTTTTCAATTATATTTATCGTCGGATTATATACATATTACTTATACATCAATATAAGGCAATTATTTAAAGGTATTACAGCAGTTTCAAAAGGAAATTATGATAAAAAGATTCACTTAATAAAAAGGGCTTTCACTCCTCATGAAATTGTATTCCTTGCAAAAGAATTTAACTATATGGCAAACAAAATTAATGTTTCTTATAAAGATTTAAGAGAAAAAAACAAGGAGCTTGAAAAACTTAATGAATTTAGAGAAAATTTAGTTAATGCAACAAGCCATGAATTTAGAACACCTTTAACAAGCATAATAGGATATACATCAAGATTATTAAGACAAGATATTATACTTGATGACGAAACAAAAACAAAATCCTTACAAATAATAAAAGAACAAGCTCAACGACTATCCAATATGGTCGAGGACTTACTTGTTATACCGGAGCTTGAAAGTTACAGCTTAAAATTTAACATTCAAGAAATTGATTTATCAAATTCTATAAACAGAGCGATTGAATATTTAGGTTCTGAAGAAATTAGTTTTAAATCCGATATTGCAGCTGATTTAAAAAATGTCCGATCGGATGATTATAGGTTGGAACAGATTATAATAAATCTTTTGGACAATGCGATTAAATACAATAAAGATAATGCGCCTATAGAAATTAAAGCACAAAATATTGACGGCATTCCTTTTGTCACCATTAAAAATAAATGTGAAAAAATATCTGATGAAATAAAAGAAAAACTTTTTGAAAAGTTTATTCGTGCAGATTCGGAATTAACTCGTACAACGAGAGGTACGGGGCTTGGATTATATATTGTTAAAGGTCTTAGCAAAGCTTTAAAAATAGATATCTCTCTTGAATGTGATGATGAATTTATAATAACCCTCAAATTTAATGATTATGTTCAATAAATATAACCCTAAGTTTATGGAATTGGCTTTTGAAAATGCAACAAAAATTGTTGATGATATTCCTGTTTGCGCAATTATAACAAAAAACAATGAAATAATTTCTCTTGAAACAAACAAAAAAGAAAAAGATAATATAACAATTTCTCATGCAGAAATTTTATCTATAATTTCCGCTAATAAAAAATTAAATAATTGGCGTTTAGATGATTGTGATATGTATGTAACACTGGAACCTTGTCCAATGTGCGCTTGGGCAATAATTAACGCACGAATAAAAAACTTGTATTTTTCGATTTATGATACAAAATATGGAGCTTTTGGCGGAGCATTCAATATAAACCAATATTCGGATTTTAAAACAAACGTTTTTGGCGGATTTATGGAAGATAAAGGTAAAATACTACTTGAAAATTATTTTAAAAAAATAAGGCAAAAAAATGAAACAACTATTAGATAAATTGGTTAAAAAATATGAAACAAAAGATTTCATTAAAAATGACCCTATTCAATTTCCTCACAGGTACCACAAGAAAGAAGATATTGAAATAGCAGCTTTTATTGCTTCTTTGTTTGCTTTCGGCAGACGTGACATATTTATAAAAAAACTAAATGAACTTTTTAAATATGCAGATACACCTTATAATTTAATTTCGGATTATAAGAAATATCATCTCGATGAATTTATATACCGATTTATTAAAAGCACTGATTTGATAGAACTTTTGCGTATTTTAAATATATTGTACGTTAAAGATAGATCTTCATTAGAAGAATTATTTTATGAAAAAAATAAACGTTTTAATAGAGTTGTAAATTATTTTTATTCAAATTCAAATTGTCCCGACAACACAGGGTTTTGTTTTATGTTTGCTAAACCTGAAAAAAAATCCGCCATGAAAAGAATGAATATGTTTTTGAGATGGATGGTGAGAGATGGCGAAGTTGATTTAGGATTATGGAATTTTATTTCAAAAAGCGAACTTATAATACCATTAGACACACACGTCGCAAGACTTTCAAGAAAATTCAATCTTTTAAAAAGATCCTCAAATGATTTTACTGCAGCATTAGAATTAACTGATAAATTAAAAGAGTTTGACGAAACGGACCCGATAAAATATGATTTTGCTTTATTTGGACTTGGAATTGATGAAACTACAAATCAAGCGATTTAATTATCTTCCAGAGAATTCTTTTTTTGTCGGGATTAAGTTTTTCGATTGATAAATGTATGTCTTCTTCAATTGAATTTATATCTTTAAGATATTCAATATCAAATATTTCTTCAACGTTTACATTAAATTTTTGTCTAATTTGAATTATTGTAAGAGTAGAAGGAAAACTTTTTCCGTTTTCTATATTACTTAAACTTGAAGGTTCTATCCCTATTTTTTCGGAAAAAGCATCTTGAGTCAGTTTTATTTTTTTTCTTATTTTTCTTATATTTTCACCAAGAGCTCTTTTATATAAATTTTCTTTTGACTTCATTATTATTTAACCTAAAAGTACCATAATATCTAAAATAAATCATTCTTCTTTTGAATTACATAATGTTTACATTAAATTTTATCTTGATTTCTAGTGTAAACGTTATATAATATCTAGTATGGACTATAAAAATTGCAATAATATAATGTTTACTAAATATTTTTTTAAATTAAACGCCTTCTCTCTAAT
>CALVAW010000026.1 GCA_944325655.1 Candidatus Gastranaerophilales bacterium | reverse complement strand
CATTATATAACTATTAGTGATATTTTTTATTAAAATATCTAACTTATAATAATATATTCTATCTATTTATTAGAATAAGTCAAATAATTTCTAACATATAGATAGTTTATTATATATAAATATCTTTTAAAGTATAATAATGAACGAAATTATTAAACAATTAGGAATTAAAATTAAAGAAATCAGAAAATTAAATAATTTGACTCAAGCTGAACTTGCCGAAAAAATTAATGTCGATTCAAAATATATCAGCAGATTGGAAACAGGAACTTCTATAGCTTCAATTTCAACCTTAATTAAAATAAGTAAAGTTTTAAATGTAGAAATTGCAGATATTTTTACTACTGATTCTTTGCAGAAAAAAAAGAAATTAATTGAATTAATTAATATAAAATTAAATAGAATTAATACGAAAGAATTAAAGGCTGTTTTAGATATAATTTCTTGTATGTGTGATAAATAATTTATGCAAGAGAAAAAATTTCATAAATTTCATCATCACTTAATTCCGTAATTGTTCTTTCGCCTTCAAATACTGCTGCGTTTGCAAGTTCTCTTTTGTCTTTTATTATTTTATCAATTTTTTCTTCAAAAGTTGAAAGTGTTATAAATCTGTGTATCATAACATTTTTGTCTTGACCGATACGATAAGTTCTGTCTGTTGCTTGATCTTCTACTGCAGGGTTCCACCAAAGGTCATAGTGAATAACGTTTGATGCGCTTGTTAGATTTAATCCCAAACCACCTGCCTTTAAGGATAAAATCATTATTTTATGATTAAAATCTTCTTGAAAATTTTTAATTATTTCTTCTCTTTGTTTAACATTTAAACTGCCATGAAAAAACAGCGGGTCAAATGAATATTCTTCTTTTATTATATTTTCAAGGATTGAACCCATTTCTTTGTATTGAGTAAATACAAGAACTTTTTCATTGTTATCTAAAATATTATTTAAAATATCAATTAATTTTTGACTTTTACCGGAAGCATTTGCGCTCATATCCCCGTATTTAAGGTAATGGTAGGGATGATTACATACTTGTTTTAAATTTGTAATAAGTTTAAATATAGCACCACGTCTGCCCATTTTATTGTCTGATTTTGCAATATTTTCCATAGATTGTTTTAAAATTCTTTCATATAAAGCAATTTGAGGTTTTGTGAGATAACAGTAATCATCAAGAACGATTTTTTCAGGCAGGTCGGATATAATTGTTTTGTCTGTTTTTAAGCGTCTTAACATAAAAGGGCTTATTGCTTTTTTTAGTTTTTGAGCTCTGGTTAATTCCTTAAATCTTTCAATTGGAATTGAATAATTTTTGCTGAAATCATTTAATGAACCTAAATAACCCTTATTAATAAAATCAAAAATTGACCATAGTTCCGATAATCTGTTTTCAACAGGTGTGCCTGTCATTGCAACTTTCATTTGAGCTTTTATTGCTTTTATTGCTTGAGTTTGGTTGGTTGATGGGTTTTTGATATTTTGAGCTTCATCTATGATTAATAAATCCCAGTTTGTTTTTTGGAATTTTTCAAGATCAATTCTAAGTATTGCATAAGTAGTTAGTATAACGTCACAATTCGTTGAAAATTCACGATTAAACCCATGATAAATTAAAGTTTTTAAACTTGGTGCAAAAGTATTTAATTCTCTTTTCCAATTACCCATTAATGTTGTCGGGCAAATAACCAAAGCAGGTTTTTTAAGTTTATTTTCTTCTTTTAATTTTAAAATTAAACTTATAACTTGAATTGTCTTACCAAGACCCATATCATCAGCTATACAACATCCGAAACCTTTATTAATATTCGTATATAACCATTTAAATCCGATTTTTTGATATGCTCTTAATTCGCCGTTTAATTTTTTGGGTAGTGTAATTTCTTCAACTTTGGTAAAATCTGATATAACTCTTGCAAATGCTTCATCATAATCAAAATCATAATCATCAATTTTGCCTGATAAAGCACTGTGCAATAATTGCATTTTATTTACATTTAAGTTTGGAGTTTTTTCAAGTTTTTGTATTAATTTTTCTGTTTCTTCTTTATCAATTAATATATATTTATCTTTATATTTGATTAACCCTTGAGAATTTTTTGCAAGCTGCATAAATTCTTCTGCTGAAATTTTTTCATTTTCCCCGAGAGCAATTTCTATTTTAAAATTCATTATCTCATCAAGAGAAATGGTTGAACCTGTTGGATTTTCAAGTAAATCCTTAACATCTTGCAATCTCTTTTCTTTAATTTTAGCGTTAATTGAAGCTCTGGGGATAATAACATCGTTTAATCCTTCAGGTAAATTAACTTCCATTCCCGCTTGAGAAAGATAATATGTTATTTGAGTTATTAATTTATATACCCCTGATAAATCAAGCTCCATTGTTACATCTTCAAGATCTTCAATGTATTTTGTTGCCCAATTTATTTGTTTTTCAATTAAAATTTTATTTTCATCCGATAATTTTTCCAAATCTATAATTTCGTTTTTGGTTTTATCTTTAGCCAAAATTCTTAGTAAAAATTTTTCATCCGATAATTTTTCTATATTAAATACAGGAACAATGTCATAACTTCCCAGACTCATTTCATCAAACCAAGTTTGAATGTCGTTGGCTAAATCATTACCTTTTACAATTCTTTTTTGGAGTGCGTTTTTAACAAGATAAGGAGCTGCTTTTAAATCTTTAAAGCGATAATGTTTAACATTTAAAAAAGTAAAAATTAAATAATTTAAATATTTTTCGATTAATTTTTTTGTTGTTTCCGAATTTAAGAAATCATTTTCCATGATTTCTAAATATGCTTTTAAAAAATCCTTATTTTGAAAATATGGTTCCCAAAAAACACTAAAACTGTCTTTTTTAAAATTAACAGCAGGAATAAAATGCATTTTTTCGACAGTTTTTTTAACAAATTGAAAAAGATGAAAATAAAATTTATAACTTTTTGTACAATCGGATAAGTCTAAATTTTCATCAACACCCGTAAAGTATTCAAAAAACATATCAAGGTTTATTTTATACCCATAATCAGAATTTTTATATTCAGGACGCAGTCTGTATAAAGAGCCTTTGGATTTTAAATAGTAATCAAAATTATAAGGCGGTGTAATAAAAATATAGGCTGAATTATTATTTTGTTCGAATATTATTTCTGTTTGTCTTAAAATCGGGTTTTTTGTATCAAACGTATCTGCAAATTCTTCTTCTATAAGTTCGTAAATTAAAGAAAGAGTATATCTAAAATCTTTATTTTTTTGAGAATACGGATTTTGATCAAGATTTAAGAGTAATTTTTCTATATTATTTTTTTTGAAACTTAAGTTGAATTTTTTGTCCATTTGACTATTCTAATATAAAGGTTAAGGTTTTTAAAGATATTTTTTGTTGAAATAGTTTGAATATATTAATTTTTGCTTAATATAGAAATTTCAGTTATAATTAAAACCATGAAATTTGCAATAAGAGTAATTAAAAATCAATTTCACCCTCTTAAGGTTGCTTCTAATGCCAATATTAAACACGGACAATATGTTCTTGTTAAAACCGATAAAGGTGAGGAAGTTTTTAGGGTTTTTTTAGTTAATTCTTTAATTCAAAAAATTTGGGAGAAAAATAAACCTGAACCGCTTTCCGTTGTCAGAATTATGACGGATGAAGATATGGCGCTTTATGAAGAACAAAAAAAACTTGAAGTTCAGGCTTTTTATAAATGTAGAGATTTAGCACAAAAAAGAAATCTTGTTATGAAATTTACTCAAGCAAGATATACTTTTGACAGAAAAAAAATCACTTTTTATTATACAGCTCCTGAAAGAGTTGATTTTAGAGAACTTTTGAAAGATTTAACTCAGGAATTTAAGCGTGTCAGAATAGATTTAAGACATATTGGCGTAAGAGATGAAACTTCAATATTGCAAGGGCAAGGTATATGCGGTGAAGATTATTGTTGCTGCAGATTTTTGAAAAAATTTGAACAAGTAAATACAAAGCTTGCACGTGACCAAGGTATTCCAATAACTCCCGGTAAAATTACAGGCGCTTGCGGCAGATTATTATGCTGTTTAAATTATGAATATAAAAATTATCTTGATGTCGCTAAAACCTTACCTCCTGTCGGTTCGGGTGTTATGACGTCTGATGGCGTCGGTAAGGTATTTATGGTTAATTTTCTTAAAAAAACAGTCAGTGTTAAACTTGAAGACGGTAAAATAAAAGAGTATCAAAAAAATGAAATCGAAATGATAGACGGCGAAGTAAATATTGATATCAATATAGATAATAATTTGAATTATCAGGAAGAAGAAATAGTAGATATTAAATCATTGGAAGATGACAAAAATTCTTCTACGGGAAATATTTAAAGGTATAAAATGGAAAAATTTACAAGCGAGAAACTTGCATCCGTAATGGCAAGAATTTTAGATGACAATAAAGCAAAAGATATAGTTATTTTGAATGTTTCAAATGTGTGTTCGCTTTCAGATTATTTTATTATTGCAACCGGAACCTCAACTTCTCAAATTAAAGGTTTAACGGAAGTTTTAAGAAAAAAAATCAAAGAAATTTTTAAAAGAATTCCTATAGGAGAAGAAACCGAACGTCAAAGCAAATGGAATTTATTGGATTATGGAGAAGTTGTTGTTCATATAATGGATGAAGTTCAGCGTGATACTTATAAAATAGAAAAATTTTGGTCGCATGCCCTTATTTTGGATAGAGATATTTGGGAAGAAAATTCAAAAGAATATGCTCGTTATGAAAATTAAAAATTGTTAAATTATTTACTAATAATTTTTTTTATTATAAAATTAATTTGCTCTGGATAACTAGCCTTATAGGGTAGCAAAAAATAATATTCAGTTGTGTTAAATAAATAGATGTGTTGTTAAAATGTAAAGGAATTCGCTTATGAAGATTTCTTCTGTTTGTGCTGATAAGATTTTACAGCCGAAAATTGCCCTCTCAAAAAATAATATAGTTTTTACAAGTAAGGAAAATACATTTCTACCCAAAAGTAAGACAGAAAAACCAAAAAATACATTTAAAAAAATAGCTCCGTATATCTTAGCTACAACTATTACAATAGGGGCAGGTGTTGCCGGATATATTCTTGCAAGTAAAAGAATGGAGAAATTGGCGAATAACGAAAAACTAAAATTTGAATCTTTCAGAAAAAATATAGAAAAAGCTTTAAAAAGTTTAAAAGAAAAAATGCGTAATTCGGATGATAAAACTTGGCTCGCATTTTTTGCTTTAGCCGGTATTAGCGGTTATGAAGCAGGAAAAATGTCTGATAGAACAAAAGATACCGCTATAGATGAAATGTTAAACGGCAGAACACGTTTGCAAAGCGCAACTTATGGTTCCGAACAAAAAATGTCTGAAATTAGCCGTGATCATTCGGTTTTAATGTCAAGAGGTTTACAAGGCAGTACGGTAGCTCAAAAATATGGTGCTGAATTTTACGGGCTTTCTCTTTTAACTGAAAATAATGTATTAAACAGAAATTCTGCAAGGTATAAAGCCGCAATTAAATTTATCCAAGATATAGGTTATGAAAAATTAACATCTACTAAACCTTTGCCTCCTATAAATAAAAAACCTGAAGATATTTCGCTTTGGTCTATTACTTCTGAGTTTGCCCCAATAAAAGAAGGCGGTTTAGGTTCCGTTCCGGTTGAAGTAAGAAATAATATGGTGAAATTAGGCTTAAAAGTTCCTACATTTGTTCCTATGTATCTTCATGAAGGAGTATCGACATTTAGTCAGGAAGATGGAAATTATATATATAACTATAAGAATAAAAAGTTTTATTTAGAAAAATTAGCTACTTTAAAAATTGATGTTTATAAAAATGGTAAATTACAAACTGTTCCGGTTGAATTTTATTTACAAGAAAATGAAATTTCAGATAATGAAAAAAGACAGTTAATTTTAATGAAATGTGATGAATATTTTGACGGAACTATTTATGAAGCTAATTCAAAGACAGAAGAACAGGAAAAATTTGCTGTAATGTCGAAAGCTGTTTATGAATTTATGAAATTAAAAATGGATGGTCCTCATTCTTTAAAAGATGTTGAAATTTCATCAAGTGATGCATTAAATAAAATACAAGCTCCTGACGGACTTATTTTAAATGATTGGCAAGCAAGTCCTCTTGCAGCATTAGTCAGGTATAAATCAGGCATGGAAAATGCTCACGTTAAATTATCTGATGAAACAACAAAAGCTATGCAAAATATGCGTATAATAACTTTAGGTCATAATGTTGCGCATCAAGGCAAAACAGAAGATAATAACGACAGTCAACAAAGACTGGCGGCTACTTCCGGAATTTTAAATACACTATTTGATAAATATGCTTTTGATATAGTTTCAAATGCTAAATTGCATACGAAAAAAGTTGATCCTAACGATCCCGGTTTAAGCAATCTTGATAATGTTCTTTTAATGAATTATTATGATCAAAATTCAAACCATACAAATTTCTTAAATATGGGTATAGTTTTAAGTGATTATTTTAATCCTGTTTCAAAAAATTATGCTCAAGAATTAATTTCGCCGGAACATAGAGAATTATCTCATGCTCTGCAATGGGCATTGGTTCAAAAGAACAAAGCAGGAAAATTGGTGGGTGTTATTAACGGAAATGACTACGATAATATTTCACTAACTGCAAAAAGAGGTCAAATTGCTTCTCAAACAGGCGTTACTTTTAAACCTATTTCAAAAACAGATTCTCTGGATGATATATTAGAAAACAGGTATTTTAATAAAAAAGAATTTTATAATAAATTCATTTTGCCTTTTTCTGAATCTGCTTCAAGTTCCGCTGATGATATCACAAAAGTTAAGAAAATAAGTGAAAGATCTGAATTTTGTCAAGGAACACAAGGTACAACTCTTCCGGTGTTATCTGATGAAGAAGTAAAACGCACGCCATTTTTATTTTCAGGTGGCAGATTGGTTTCTCAAAAAGGTATAGGAATATTATGTGATGCTGTTAAAATCCTTTTTGATAATTGGGATAAAGATTTTCCGAATTGTCCGAAACCGATTTTTTATATAGCAGGTGCTGATGGTGAAAATGGCGCTCAAAGAAAGAAAATCGAAGATTTAAAAAGTTATGGTTTATCTAAAGAAGATAATAACAGAATTTTATTTGCACACGGCTATGCTCCTCTTACAGCATATATGGCTGCTTCTGACTTTTTCTTGATGCCTTCATTGTTTGAACCATGCGGTTTGACTCAAAGTGAGTCAATGGCTGTAGGTACTCCTGTTGTGGCTTCTGCTGTCGGAGGTCTTGTGGATACTCTTAACAGAAACGGAAAAGAAAACGGTATCTTAACAGATATTACCAAACCGTTAGATGCAAATGAATTTTATAAAGCCCTTAAAAAAGCACTTGAAGTATATTATTTTGACAAAGCAAGATATGATAATATGGTTAAAGACTCAGTTGCTGAGAATTTCAGCTGGCTTCAAAAAGGAAAATTAGGTTCTATATTTGAATATACTGATATTTTTGGCATATCAAGAGAATCGCTTCCGGATGTTGCATAAAAAAAGAAGGCATTTGCCTTCTTTTTTTATTGTTCAACATAATTAATTAATTTTTCAACACAATTTTGAATGGAATTGATTTTATCTTCAATAATTTCAACTCTGTTAGAAAGCATTTTTGTTTGAGTCATATTTTCATAAAAAATATCTATAAATTGGCTTGGATTAAAACTTTCTGCTTGAGTCTGCATTAAAAGTTCTATTTTTTTAGTTAATTCTACAATTTTAGCATCTTGGCTTTGCGAATATTTTATAAGGTGTTTTAAAGTATTTTCTACTTTAATATTGAATTCTGAAGTTGCTTTTGATTTTTCACTTTGTATTAAACGTTCTTTTATATCTTCAAAGCCGATGTTTTGTATATCTTCTACTTTATCAGTAAGTTCATCAATTTTATTTACGGCATCTTTAAACCATCCTGCAAGATGTCCTAATTCTGCTTCAACATCTCTGTTTATTTTGACGTTTTCTAAAGCTACCGTTCTTAATTCAATTGTTTTTTCAATTAAATTTTTAAAATCATCATTTCCTGAAATTGATTTATCTACGCTTAATTTTATTTTGGTTAAATCAGATTCTACATCTTCTAAAGTATAGGAATAATTTGAATTTTCGTCTGATGTTTTAATTTTTTTGATGGCACTTTCAAGCTTATTAAATTCACTTATAAGATTTTCTTTAATTTCTTGAGAGATATTATTTTTTAAATATTCAAAATTAGATAAATATTCTTGAACTTTATTTGAAAGATTATCAATATCACTGTTTTGTTGTTCGTTTTCCGGCTTTTCTTGTTCTGTTTTTTCTATTAAAGAAGATATTTTTTGAACGTTATCTTTTAATTTTTGTTCGATCTGTTCTTTTATTTCTTTGAGTTCGTCTGAAAGTTCAATGTTAAATTCTTCGATACTTTGTATTTTATCGGATATTTTAGATATTGAATTCATGACTCCTTGAAGATTTTTGCTTTCTTCAATTGTTGCCATTTTCATTGATAAATTTGAGGCGCTTGATTGAATTTCTTCTAAAAGCTCTTTTGCATTATGAATTTGTTGAAGATTGGTTCTGTCAATTTTTGTTTCTATATCAACAACAGTTTCTCGAAGGGATTTTTTTTCAATTATATTATCTAAATCAGCACCAATATAATTGTCTAATAATTTATCAATTTTTAATTCAAATTGCGATAAAGAATTTTTGTTTACTTTATCTATGTTAATAATGCCTTCCAAAATGTCGCTTTTAATTTCATTTAGGGTGTCTTGGGAGTGCGCATTGTTGGAATTTATAGTATCATTTAACCTATCTATAGTATCATTACTGAAATTTTCAAGTCCTATTTCAAGAGAAGTTAATTTGTCGGATATTTTTTCTATGTTATCGGATTGTTTCAGAGAAAATTCTTGAAAATCTACTTTGAAATTGACAAATTCTTTTTCAACTTTTTCGCTTATTGTTTCAACACTGTCAACCAAATGGTCGGATAATCTTTGTAAATCAACTTTTAGAGTGTCTGTTGTTTCTATGTTTATTGTTTTTGTGTCATCTTGTATTTTATCAATTGCATTTTTTAAGTTTTCTTGAATTGAACTTACAACTTCAGAAAAAGAATTTTTAATTTGACCTAAATTAGTGCTGTTTTCCGTTACCACGTGAGTTCTGAAAATTTCAAGTTTATCTGAAATAGTTGGTATTGCTTCTGAAATTTGAGTTAAAATTTGCATGCTTGAAACAGAGCCCATATCATTTAAGCTTGTTTGCATGTTTTGTATGGAAGATTGTATTTCAAACGTTACATCACGCAAATTATCAGCTAAATCTTTAATATTTTTTCCGATGTCTTGGTTTTTTAATTCACCCATTGCTTTTTCAATAGGTTCTTGAAGTATTTTTATATTACCTTCATTGATTGCGCTTAAGTCTTTTTTAAATGATGTTAAGCCTATTAAAAGTGTTTTAATATCTTCTTTTGCACTGTTTAAATATCTTTGAAATTCAGCTTCATGTTGATGAGATTTATATAAAATTTCATCATTAATCAGGTTGTGTACGTCTTTTAGTTCGTTTCCGAGTCCTTGTACCGTTGTTTGGAGATTTTTTACTTCATTATTTGTGTCGGATATTCCCGATGTTAAATTTTGAATATTATTATTTACTCCGTTTATATTGTTTGTAAGATTGTATACTTCGTTTTGAAAATTCCCGTCGCTTGCGGTATTAATAACTTTTTGAATTTCATATTTTACGGATTCAATTTGATTTTTAATTTCATTACTTATTGCTTGAAGTTCTTGTTTCGGATTAATTGATGCAATGTTATTTTGCATTGCATTTATGGAATTTGTTAAACTTTTAACTTCTTTTAGTGCATCATTAAAAATATTTTCCCTTGAATGTACCGCATCAATTAAACTCGTCAGGTCTCTGTATTTATTGTCTATTATAGAAATAGCTGAAATTACTGAATTGACATTTCCTGCTATCGTATCTAATTCAGCTCTTATTTCTAAAAAATCTTCTTTAGAATTGTGGCTTTTAACTTGTTCTAAAAAATCAGCAAAATTTTTGTTTAAAGTTACTGTTATGTTTTCAAAACCGCGTGAAAAATTTAAGAAATTTTCACTTAATTTCGCAATTTCTTGTGAAGAATTAATATTTCGCAGTTGTTCTATAGTGTTAAATATTTTTTGAAGGGCTAAATCTTGAGAATTTAATTTTGCATAAGTGTTTGAAGTATCGGTTAGCAGTTTTGTTATTTCAGCTGCCATCTTAGGATTTTGTCCCGAATGTGACATCATGAAATTTTTTAAAGTGCCTTCAAGGTCTTTTAAAAATTGATTGGTTTGACCATATTTTATATCTATTGTTTTTCTGAATTCATTTACAAGAGTTGCTGCTATTTTTTCGCTTGAGACATTTGTTAAATTTTCATATCTTTGAGAAAGACTGGTTAAAGCATTATATATTTCGCCTTGCGACATTGATGATTTAGCATATAAACCTTTAATTGCTTCTGTTAGTTGGTCCAATCTTATTTCAATACTATCTGCCATAGTTTTATTATTTTCCTTATATACTCTTTATTATTTTATCAAAACCTTTAAGTAATGGCTAATTTGTAAAGTTTTTTTTAATATGTTTGTACTTTAAATACACTTGTTTTTAAAACATCTAAATAATTGTCGTTTAAATGCGCCCAATCAAAAAGAATTACACCTCCTAATCCGAGTTTTCTTATTATGTGAATTTGTTTTAATAAATCTTCCGGATCGGATTCAATAAAACCTGCAAAAAGTCCCGGATAAACTATTGTGTTGGAAGAAGCTTTCTTTTTTATTTCTTCAAGCATTGATTTTGCAAGGTCGTCGTCGCTTGTTAAAATTAAAGGTGTTATGGCATCAAGATATTTTTGATTTATCCAATATGCCCAGTCTTGGTGTTTTGTTTGAAGGCTCACTTTATAATCCGGAAAAATAACTGCTGAAACTATTTTATTTTTGCTTTTTATTATTTGTGAAGCTCTTTGTACGTAATTTGAAATTTTATCTCTTCGATAATCACACCAATTATCCCACATTGCTCCTTTTGGTTCTATTTCAAGAGGGTCAATTTCATATATTTTCATAAATTCGTCACGTGCGTATGGGGTATATCCCCATTGGTTCCCATAATTTTCTTTAGCAATATTAGGATATCTTACATAATCGATATTAACGCCGTCTACATTATATTTTGTAACTATTTCATTTATTAATTTAGTTAAAAAATCAATTACTTCAGGGTTTGCAGGATCAAGAAAATATCCGTTGTGTTCGTTTGGATGCTGCACATATCCTAAATAAAAAGCTTTTTGTCGGGTTCTGTTTTGCCATTCCGGTTTAACGGCCAGTATTGATTTTTGATTTGATTCCGGCGACCTGTTTCCGACATAAAAGCTTTCAAACCAAACATGAACTTTTATTCCTCTTCTGTGTGCTTCTTTTATCCAAACTGCAAGTGCATCGAAGTTTTGAAAATCCGGGTTTTGTTTTTCGAAACCGTATTGTTCCATAACTTCAGAAGGAAAAATTGTTCTTCCATGAAAATATGTTTCAAGAAAAACATTGTTTATGCCGGTGTTTTTTATTTTATTTAAAGTATTTTGTACAGCCTGAACCGATTTTTCGGTTGGTCTAATCCATGTTCCTTTTAATTCATCTTTGAGATAGGGTAAAGTATATCTGAAAGCAAGAGAAGCACTGTATATGGATTCTTTTGCACAATTAAGAGACGCATCGCTTCCGTCTTTTAATGATTTTTTATATTGCTGTTTTGCACGTTTCAGATAATAATATATAAATTTATCATCTCTTGCGGTGTAATCGGATTTTGTGGAAATTAAAAGATCTTCTATTGCTTCAATTTTGGTTTTTGCTTGAAATCTGTAACTGTCTATTGTTGTATATGCTTTAATTGTTCTGTCGTTAATTTCTACTTTGGTACCTATTTTTAAATTATCCGAAATCCATTTTTTAGCACTGCCATGGCCCGATATAACAAAGCCGTCTTTGGGTATATTTGAATTGGCACCTGTTAATTTTACAACAGTATTGTCAATTACTACTGCTTCCTTGCCAAATTCATTAGTTCCTGTTGTTTTGCCGTAACTTTTTATATATATAACAAGTTGGTTTGGTCCTCTGTAACCGGGGTAAGTATTTGTTGCGGCAACATCATCAATAGGATAGATTGCGCTTATTTTTCTTGTAGATTCCGATAAAATTCTATCTTTTATATCGTCAAGTTCTATGTTTTTTGAAAGTTTTTCTTCTTCTTTTCTTTCTTTTCTTGTCAGTTCTTTTTTTTCTTCGCTTTTTGGTATATATAATAAACTTCCTTCTTCTTTTTCAACTTTTTTTTCTTTTACGGTTATATAGTTATTTTCGTTTTTATTATTGTTAATAGGAGCGGAATTTGCAAAAACATTGACGGTTCCGAAATTTATAAATAAAAATAAAATTATTAATTTTGATAAAAAACTCCTCATAGTATTAAATTTTATAATAAAAAAAATCTTCAAGCAAAAAAATGCTAAATAATTTATAATATCGTTATGATTTTAGATAATAATTTAATAGCTTATGAATATTATAAAAATCAATACACTTTGAATGAAATCTATCCCAGCGGAGAAAAAGACGAGACAAGTTTTATTGATAAATATTCTCCGAATAAGCAAGCTGCCACAGTTTTAATTGTGGAAGATGATATAGTTAATGATGAAGGGCTGGGTTTAAGAAAAGGATTTTATAATGTTTGTCCTGATAAATATTTAGATTTTTTGTTTATTTATCAAGGTTCTAAATTGAAAGCTAAAATTCCTGTTGTTAAAACTGATGTGTTTGAAACGAATAATCCGAAGCAATTTGAACCTGAAAAGATGAGCTATTCTAAATTTAAAAGAAAACAAGAAAAAGAACAAAGAAAATATTTTAAAGGGGAAAATCCTTCGGAAATTGAGTGGAAGGATGCGGAAATACTCTATATTGATGAGCAAAAAGCTTGGATAATAGTTTATAATTTTAACAATATTCGTTTAATTGGAATGATAAAATTTTAATTTTCAATCAAAAGATTGATTTTTTAGAATGTTATCTATGATAATTTTTATTTAGGATAAACGTATTACAAGGAATTAACAAGAAAGGCAAAAGATATGCAAAAAATTTCCCCCCTAAGATCGAGCATTGAAGCTTTTAACAAGTTTAAAGCTGCCAGATTGAATAAGGCAGATAAAGCTCAAAAGACAAATCAACAATCACAAACAAATCCTTTTGGTATAACTTTTAAAGGTACGGTTATACAAATGGATGTATTTGAAAAGGCTGAAAAAGTTAATGAAAATACTCAAAAAGCAATTTCTTTAAAAGAAAAAATGCAAAATACGGGTAAATTGCTTGCAAGCGCTTGGGTTGGCACTATTAATAAATTTTCGTCATTAAAAACCAATGCGATTGCATTCGGAAACAAGATTAAAGACAGCACTATTGCTGCAGCTAAGAAAATTAGAGATTTTGGAAACACTAAAGTAGAGTTTGATGTTTTCAAATATAATGTATCAAGATTACAAAACAAACCGGTCAGTGAATTGAGAACTATGTTGTCGAATGAGTTACAAGGAGTTACTAATGAATAATAAGAGAGTTAAAAACATTATTGAAGCACTTGGAAAACACAAGGATGAAGAATCTATTGAAGTTTTGAATGAATTGGGAACAAATTGTCCGATTGATGAAATCAGAGAAATGACAAGCAAAGCTTTAATCAGAAAGAATACACACAGAGCTCTTGAGCTTATGATTGTTAATAAAGGTAAAGGAATTAACGATCTTTCCGCACGTGTTGCAATGTGTGCAATAAATGAACTTTTAGCTCTTAAAGATAAACAAGAAGCAATTAAAATTCTTGATGACACAATAAATATGCATAGTGAAAAAGAAGTACAAGATACTGCTCGTTCAGTGAAGGCATTGATGTCCTTTAGTTCATAGTTGGCTTTGTAATATATTTATCCTAAAAAGCTCGGAATAACCGAGCTTTTTTGCTTATTATTATTTATTTTTTTTATTGCATGCTTTGTATAGAGGAAAAATAATTAAAATCCTTGCATGATAAGCTTTTAGCATGTAAAATTATTTTATTAAGAATGGAGCAAGTTTAAATGAAAAAATTATTATTGAACATCATCACCTTATTACTGGTTTTTTGTGCCCCAACTGTTGTTGCGTGGGAGCTTGAACAAGGACCTGCAAGTTATCCGGATTTACCTTCTGATCATTGGGCTTATGAAGCTGTTACCTTTTTGACGGATAAAAAGGTTGTTGTCGGATATCCGGACGGTTTATACAGACCGGATCAAAAAGTTACCAGAGCTGAATTTGCAACAATGGTTATTAAAGCATTAGGCTTATATGAAAAAGATACACCTGAGATTTTTAATTACAAAGATACTAAAGGTCATTGGGCAGACAGAAATATACAAGTTGCTTCATATTATGGACTTGTTAAAGGTTATCCGGGGGATATGTTTTATCCTAATAGAGACGTAACAAGAATAGAAGCGCTTGAAGTTATTTTAAATGCTCTTTCTCCTGAAAATATTGATTCTGAGCAAGCGAAACATTTTCTGTCAATTTATAAAGATTACTCCGAAATTCCGGATTGGGCTTTAATTTCAGCCGGCAAATGTCAAATGATAGGTTTGGTTTATAATATGCCCGGTCATGAAACAACTCTTGAACCTTTACGCCCTGCAACTCGTGGTGAATTGGCAAGATTTTTATTTAACATGACTGAAGCTGTTAAAATAATGCCAAGTGAAAAAATAAAAAAAGAAATGGAACCTAAAAAGCCGGTTGAACCTAAAAAAGCTGACGGTTATATTTTAGATAATGTTTATTATGATGAAGATTATGCTGTAATACCTAAAGGAACGGTTTTACCTTTGACTGTGGATAAATGTTTAAATGCAAAAACCGTAAAAGAAGGTGAACAATTTACAGCAAGAGCTCCTTTTAATTTTGTAACGAGAGAAAAATATGTTGTAATTCCTGTCGGCGTTCAAATTGACGGTAGAGTTCATAAAGTACAACGTCCTTTTAGATTCTTTAAAAATGGATATATGGCTTTGACAACTACGAATATACTTGATGATAAAGGTTTTCCCGAAATGAAAATTGTTGCTACATTGGGAGAACGTAATGCAGATATGAGAATAATCAGAAATGACCCATATTTGACAAGAACAAGATATAATGTGGTTAAAGGTCAGAATATGTATATTCATAAAGGTCAGAGAGTGGAATTTGTGCTTTTGGAACCTTTAAGAATTAAGATATTTAATCGAAATGATATGTAAAGTTAAGCTCCCTTGTTATAGGGAGCTTATTTTTTAATTAGTTTTTTTATAAAATTAAAAATATTTTTCGTATAAGAACTTAAAGCACAAAATCCGCAGCAAAAAATTAATACCGATAATATATTACTAAGATTTAACAAGGAATATTTTTTTGAAGTTAATTTGTATCTTGTTTGAGGATTTTCTTGTTTTTTAATAGTTAAAGTATCTGCTATCGGTGTATTTGATATATTAGGTGTTGCTAAAACTCCTGTTTTTGGTCTTTTTATTGTTCTTTTGGGTTTGTTTTGTTTATTTTTTGAAACAATATTCGGTTCAGGAGATTTTATTGCATTAGAATTTAAGGATATGTTTTCCATATTTTAATAAAAACAAAAAGAAATATAATATTGCCTTAAATATATTAATTGAATTTAATTTTGATAGTTGGTATAATTTTTTTATAATTAATATTTTAGGGTTTTTTAATGGCAAAAGCATATAAAGCAAAATGGATAATTCCTTCGGACGGAAATGTTTATGAAAATTGTGCTCTCGTAGTTGACGAAGGCAAAGTTGCGGAGATAATTAAACAAGAAAATATTGACGAATCTCAATATACACATGTTAAAGATTTTAATAATAGTGTAATTACACCAGGTTTTATTAATTTACATAATCATCTGCAATACAGCTATCTTGAAGACAGAAAAAAAACTGATATTAAAGCTAAAATTAAAAAAATTTATACTGTTTTTCAAAAGCATTATTTTTTAGCGGGAATTTCTAAAAAATCTTTTATATATAGGCTTGCTAATCTTTTATCCGAATATTTTTGTCTATCAAGAGATGAAAAAATTACTTCTTTTAAAAAAGGCATTGAAAACAGTTTATTAATGGGCACTACTGCTGTAGTTCAATTATCAAAAGAAAGTAAATATTTTGAAGTTTTAAATGAAATGCCGCTTAAAACTTATTTATTTTTTGAATTGTTTTCTGATTCAGTTGAACACAGTAAGGAAGAATTTAGAACTATACAAAAAAAGATAGAAAAGTTAAAAAAACAAAAATCCGATAACACATTTATTGGTGTTGCGCCTCATAGCGTTTGCTGTGTGCATAAAAGATTATTTAAAATTTTAGTAAAATATTGTAAAAAAAATAATATTTTAATGACAATAAGATTAGCTGAATCTCAGGAGGAAATGGACTGGCTTAAACATGGTTTTTCTGACGTGGATTTATTAAATGAATTTACGGGACATAAAAAAATGGAGCCTGTATTCGAGGATGTTTCTCCTGCAAAATATCTTGAAGAACTTGGTGTTTTGTCAAAACAATTAATTATTTCTTACGGTAATTTTTTATCTGATTCTGATTTGAATTTATTAAGAGAAAATAAGGTTGCTCTTGCTTATTGTCCTAGGGTTAGTGATAATTTGCATAATAAAAAATTGGATTTTGATAAAGTATTAGAATATTTTCCGCACAGGTTCGGATTTGGTGTAAATTCGCTTGCATTTAATCAGGATTTATCACTTTTAAATGAATTGAAATATGTTAATAAAGGTCAATTGGATACTATAGAAGCGATTAAATATTTGACTATAATTCCAGCTAAAATTTTAAGACTTAACAATGTAATAGGTTCATTGGAAATTGATAAAGATGCCGATTTTAATGTATTTGAACTCAATGAAAGTGAAGATTATAATTCCCTTTTGGAAAAAGAAAAGCCTGCCCATGTATATATTAAAGGCAAAAGAATAGTAAAAAATTATTGTTTAAAATCTTAATCAAGGGTGTTATAAATTCTGTCTCCCGCATCTCCCAGTCCGGGCAGAATATAGCCTTTATTGTTTAGAGTTCTATCTACGACAGAAGTTATTATTTGGACTTCATTGAATTTTTCCGATACTTTTTTAATTCCTTCAGGAGATGAAATTAAACTTAAAAAAGTGATGTTTTTTTCCGGAACACCTTTTGCAATAAAATTTTTAATGGCATCAACTGCGCTGTTGCCTGTTGCAAGCATCGGGTCCAGAATTATCACAAAAACTTTTTCTTTATTTTCTTTAATTTCTTTTCTTTTGTCATAATACCAAACAGGCTCAAGAGTACCTTCATCTCTGTACATTCCTATATGATGAACATTTGCAAAAGGCAGCAGTTCTTGAGCTACTTCGCAAAAAATCATTCCTGCTCTTAAAATAGGAGCTATTATCAGTTGAGCATCGTTATCAAAAACATCACATATTGTTTTTTCAAGAGGAGTTTCTACTTCTTTTTTAACTGTCGGTAATGTTTTTGTAGCCTCATAAATAAGCATGTAGGTTATTCTTTTGACTGCATTTTTAAATTTTTCACAGTCCGAATTTTTATTTCTAATAATTGCTAAGTTATTATCTATAATTGGGTGTTTCAATATTTTTAAATTAGTTCTTAATACTTCCATTGCTATTCCTTGGTTAAATATATGTATTTTTGTCGGATAATGTTTTAAATATTCTATCTGTTATTTTTATTGCTTCTTCAAGCGGATATCCTCTTTGCACAAGACTGTCACAAGTTTCTACGTGAGTTTGAACCAAAATAGGGTCAGCTTTTAATTCTTTTAGAGCGGTTTTAATTCTTTCATGGCGCAAATTATCCATATTAACTTGTGCACATCCTAAAGTGCCTAAAAAATTCAAAGAGCTTTGAGCATTTTTTTCCGCTTCATCGGTTTGATTTTGTTGCAAAAATGTTTTTTGCACAGGATTGTTATTTCTTTTTTGCGCACCGATAATTTTTATATTGTTATTGATATCGTTACTCATTAATTACTCTCCAAATTTTAAAGTTTTATGCCTGTTTATTATACAAAACCAATAAAGAAATTTTTTTGCTAGTTAAAATTTATTTTTTGTTATTCTAACTCTGTTAAAAATGTTTTGCAATATATAATTTAGTTGATTTTAAAGGGTTTCGCCCCTGTAAAGCTTTCAAATCAATATATTTTATATAAAAAATATATATTACATATTTGTTACAAAAAATGATATTAAATTTTTTTAATAAATTGCCTTCAAAAAAAATAAAATTATATAATATTTGTGGGGATTTATAGCCTGAAAACGGATATTTAAAGTGTCTTTTAAAGATAAAAATATTTTTAATAACATTAATTTTAACTTATTCGGTGATATGATTACCGAAACAGTTAAAGTTGCAGTTGAAAAATATTGGGAGCAAGAAGCAGAGATAACTTTAAAAGCAGTCAATGATTACAGAGAGTTAAGAGATGAAAAATTAGTAAAAAATATTGATTTTTTTTCTTGTCAGATAAAAGTTGAAAAACATAAACCAATAATAGCAAGGCTTTCCAAAGAGTTTATACAAAATTTTTTGGATTTAACATTGCAAAACAACTCAAAAGATTTTAAACTTGCAAATTTAACTCCATTGGAAATTAAGATTTTAAATAATTTTTCAGAATTTTTATACAGACGTTTGAAAGAGGTTTTGATTCCTGAAAAAAATTTAAAATTGACTGAAAATAGTCAAAAATATATTAATTTTTTATTTTTACTTGGATTAAAAAATGAGACGGTTTGCGAATTAATGGTCTCTATTCCTATTGATAGGATTGAGTTTAAAACTTTGGATAAGGTTAAATCTTTTAGTGATGAAGATTTTAGAACTTCAACGGCAACAGTCAGGATAAAAGCAGGAAGTTCAAAAATAACTTTAGATGAGCTTAAAAATTTGTCTGAAGATGATATTGTTCTTTTGGAAGATAGTGATAGTTCTAAATTAATTCTTATTTCAGGAGATTTTGAAAAAAAATTTAATGTTAAAGTAAATCCTTCTCTTGTGTTAAATTTAGATGAAGGAGATAATTCTGGTAATAGCGGTAATGAAATTTATGATGAGGTAATAATGGAAAAAAATCTCTGGGATGATATACAAATTGAAATCAACGCAGAATTTGAAAAAGTTAAGATGACAATTGGAGAGTTGAAACAAATTACTCAAGGACAGGTTGTTGATTTGGGTTCTGTTTTTGATAATGAAATTTCGCTTTTTGTTGAGAATAAAAAGGTTGCAAAGGGTGAGTTGATTATAATTAATGACAGATATGCAGTAAGATTAAGCGAAGTTTTAAGTTCTAAAAATTCTCAAAATGCTGCAATTGAGGCTCAAATCAATGCAAAAAATAATGCTGTTCCAAAGCCGACGCAACCTTCTCAAACAAAGACACAGCAAACTCAAAAAATACAATCCAAACCACCTCAAAAAGAGACAAAACAATCTGTCGAAGATGAAGAATTTGATTACTCGGATTTTGAAAAATAAAGGAATTTAAAATGATTACATATATCACAGCTTTTATCTTTTATACGCTTGCAATGATAGGCATTTTACTTGTAGGTTTTATAATCTATAAAAAAACTTTTGTTTTTAGTAAAAATGAAAGCAAAGGGATGATAAAAATTCTTGATACTTGTCCTATAGGACCTAAAAAAACTTTAATGGTAGTCAGAATTAAAAATGAAAAATTTTTGATTGCTTCAGGAGCTGAACACACAACATTTTTATCAAAGCTTAGCGATGATAATTCTTCCAAAAATATTTCAGATAAAGAAAAAAATGACAAATATCAAATTCCTCAAGATATTGTTCAAGAACAAAATACTTTTATGCAAAAACCAATAAATTCTGCTGAAAATAAAAATACTCATCTTAAAAAATTGCAACAACAATTTATGGATTTATATGAACAGGAAGAAGATCAACCTGTTCAGACTTTAAAGAAAGTGCAAAATAAACATCAAATTATGAGAAAGTTATTGGAAGAATTAAATGAAAAAAATTCAAATATTAATGCGGGGAGATTTTAATGGATAATTTGTTAAAGGATATTAATCCTGTTATACAATTATTAATTGCTATGGCGGCATTTTCTTTGTTGCCGTTCATTTTTGTTTCCATGACGCCGTTTTTAAGATTTACTGTTGTTTTTTCAATGTTAAAAACTGCCATGGGGACCAATTCTGTTCCTCCTGCTATAACTTTAATAGGTTTATCTTTGATTTTAACTTTTTATACTATGTCTCCGGTGTTTGATAAAATGTATCAGGAGTATCAAATTCCTTATCAGAAAAATCAAAATGTAATAGAAGCATTAAATGCAAGTTCTAAACCTTTAAAAGAATATATGTTAAAACAGACAAGACAAAGTGATTTAGCTTTCTTTGTTGAAAAAACAAGACGTGCTGCCCCGAATAGTCCTGATGAGTTAACAATTTGGGAAGTGGCACCGGCTTATATAGTGTCTGAGCTTAAAACCGCTTTTGAAATAGGCTTTATTATATATGTTCCTTTTATTGTTTTGGATTTGGTTGTAGCAAATATTTTACTTGCTTTGGGGATGTTTATGTTATCTCCTCAAATTGTTTCAACTCCTTTTAAATTGTTGATATTTATTGCGGTAGATGGTTGGAGCTTAATTGTTAAAGGTCTTGTGGAGAGTTTTAATTAAATGGAAGTGCTTGTTGAATATTTAGCAAAAGGATTTATGATTATGCTTGCAATAAGCATGCCTTGTGTTTTAATGGCAGCTTTGGTAGGTTTAATTGTAGGTATTTTGCAGGCTGTAACTCAAGTTCAAGAACAAACAATTGCTGCCGCTCCGAAAATTGTTATAGTTTTTTTGACTATAGTTCTTATGGGCGGTTATTTCATTAAAATTTTAACTAATTATTTGTATGAAGGAACACATCTTGCTTTTCAAATAGTTCCAAAAAATGATTCTTTTGTTTTACCTTCTGATTATTATAAATACACACGCCCCTTTAGTGCTGAAATGCAGGATAAAATAAATACAGATAAGTCTTTTAATAAGGCTTTAATGAATAATGGTCAAATTCCTTGGGATAAGAAAGCAACGAGACGTCAGGTTTATATAAATTCAAAACAAAATCCTACAGTTGAGCCTAATTTTATTGAAAGATTAAAAATGCAAAAGAGTAATTAAGAGGGATAAAAATTGGATGAAATTTTAAAACAATTTGCAATTTTATTTCCTGAAATAAATATGGCGTTGGGTAGCGGTATTATGGTTTTCTTGCGTTTAGTCGGTATGATGAGACTCGCCCCTGTTTTATCTAAAAGCGAAATTCCCTCAATGGTGAGACTTTCTTTTGCAATAATATGTACAATTATTTTGGTCGGTGTGATTAAACCTCAAGCTCCGCCTGAAGGTACTCCTATTTTTCTTTGTATGGTTTTAAATTTTGTTTTTGGAGCTATTGTAGGTTTTGTTGCAAATTGTATTCTTGCTGCTGTGCTGACAGGCGGGGATATGATTAATACTCAAATGGGTTTATCTTCTGCGATGATTATGGACCCCAGTACAAAATCGCAGGTTAGTGTTATGGCAAACTTTTTTTCCGTATTGGCAATTTTGATTTTCATGTATTCCGGCGGGATTTATTGGTTATTTAATGCTTTAATTAAAAGCTTTGAATTATATCCTATGTATAGTGTTAATTTTCATTTTGAAAATATTATAAATGTTGAATATTTAAGCGAGGTGACGGGCAATATTCTCTTTATGGGGCTTCATATTGCAGGACCTGTTTTGCTTGCTACTATGGCGCAAGATATAATTTTAGGTATAATTTCAAAAACTGCTCCTCAAGTTAACGTATTTTCTTTAAGTTTTTTGTTTAAGCCGGTTTTAGGAGCTTTTATATTAATTGTTATTTTACCTATGTTGATTAATGTGATAACTGATTATTTAGTTTCTTATGCCGGGATTTTTTAATTTTTTTAGGTTTATTTGAGCTTGGTTTCGGTTTCATACAAATCCAAAGAATATTTTTTATATAAGGTGCAACAAGTAAAGCAATTGCACTGAATAAAACATCATAGAAAAATTTGTTGCTCATGGCATTTACTATGGGTAATATTAGGTTAAAATCTATAATTTTAAATAATGCCAATAAAATACAATATATAAAACCAACCGTATGAATAGTTATTACACCAATTATAGCAGCCAAAAGTCTTATTTTAATTGATTGGTTAAATTTAAGTATTGTTCCTGAAAGTAAAATTGCAAAAATAAAACCTAACAGATATCCGAACAAATAATTTTTAATGTAATCCAGCCCGCCGCCGTATATAAAAACTGGCCAAATAAAAAATCCTGTTAATAAGTATATTAAAAACATTAGGTAAGAGAATTTTTTCCCAAGTATATATATTATAAATATCATAATTGGAATTTGCGGCGTATATGTTATATTTTTGTATGAAGAAGTAAACCCTATACCTTTGATATATTCAAACCAGGGGTGCGAGAATGTAATTTGTGTAAAGGTTGCGATAATCAGAAGCAAAAAACATAAAGCGCAAATCACGAGCGTGCCTATTGTTAAAGGTGTAGGCTCTCCTTTATGTATATATTGATCAAAAATATCTTTATATCTTTTATTTATCATCATTTATCTCATAGTTTTTTAAATTTTCTTTAATTCTATCATATAATTCTTTGTATTTTTTATCAAAAATATTTTCACTCCACATAATAAGAGCGTCTTCATTGTTATCTTGGTAATATTTTTTTCTTAGTCCTAAAGATTTAAAACCGAATTTTTCATATAATGATATAGCTTTTTTGTTTGTAACCCTTACTTCTAAAGTGATAAATTTTATTTTGTCTTTGTAACATTCTTCTATCATGTTTAAAAGTAATTTTTGAGCAAGCTTTTTATTTTGAAAATCAGGATGTATTGACAGATTGGTAATATGAGCTTCATCAACAATTTTCCAAAACCCGATATATCCTATGCATTTATTTTTATAAATTAAACATTTATAAGAAGAAATTTTGTTGTTTAATTCTGTTATAAAAGAATCTTTCGACCAATGATGGGCACCATAACAGAGTTCTTCTATTATAAGAATGTCATCAATGTGTTCTTGATTCATTTTATGAATTTCAAACTTTTGCATATAAATATAATATCAGAAAATATTAAAATGATTCTGATATTTTAAAAGGTTGATGTTTGATGTCATGACCTTCAAAATCCATTAAACCGCGGTTTAATTGGCTATATTTTGCATCTTTTGAGTTAAATTTTTTCTTTAAAAATTCGTAAGAAATCTTAGGATCGCATTGTTCTCCGCAGGTGAATAAATCAACTGCAGCGTAACCAAATTCAGGCCATGTATGAATAGCTAAATGACTTTCGGAGATAATAACAACACCTGAAACTCCATGTGGCATAAATAAATGAAAGCATTTATTTACTATTGTAGCTCCGCATTCAAGGGCTGCTTCTAACATATATTTTTCAACCAGTGTTGGGTTGTTTAGAACATTAGGGTCACATTCAAAAAATTCAGCCAGTATGTGTCTTCCAAGGTATTGTTGTTGCTGTTTCTTTTCAGCTGTTGCGTTTTTGATAGGTGTCATTATTGCCAATTCATATTCCCCCTTATATTTTTTTATTTTTACTTGCAAGAACAAATATACACTATAACAAAAAAACATACAAGGGGTAAAAGTTAATATTTTGAAAAAACTTTTTAACAAATTTTAATAAAAAAAGGGGATAT
>CALVAW010000025.1 GCA_944325655.1 Candidatus Gastranaerophilales bacterium | reverse complement strand
AGCTACAGACGCTATTTTCAGAGTCTTTTAACGACTGCTATTTCAATATATCAGGAACAAAATTTTACGTCAAATGTTTTTTTGAAATTTATAATTTATTCTCTAAGGTAATACCTGACAGTTGATTTAAGATTTTTTTTCAATTTGTTATTTTTGAGATATACAATTTTGAAAGGTTAAAAAATGAAAAAATTACTATTCTCTTTTTTGGCATTTACGGTTTTTGCTTCTATCGGTTTTGCTGCTCCGTGTGATGTAAACAAAGCTGCAAAAACAAATTGTTCAAAAACACCGGCTTGTGAAACACAAAAAGTTAATCCTTGTGAAGAGAAATCAGAGTCTTGTGACAAAGAAAAAACAACATGTGAAAAATGTATGACTGATGACGATGAATATTGTGTTTACAATCAATGTTTTTTCGATAAACAATATAAAAAAATGAAAAAAGAATTATGTTTAACAAAAAAACAGGAAGCTTGCATAGATAATATATATAAAAATTTCAAATCAGATATGGAATCTTGCCATGCTAAGTACAGAGCTGAAAGAGATAAACTTCTTGATATGATTGAATGCAACAATGATTGTTGGAAAGATCAGGCAAAAGTTCTTAAAGAAATGAAAAAAGAAGCAAAAGAAAAATGTAAAGATTTTAGAGATGATGTTAAAGAACAGCTTTGCAAAAACCAATATTCTGCTTTCAGAAAATTCCAAAGATGCGAAAAAAGAAAGATGAAAAAACTTGTAAAATACGGAAAAGTTTATAAATTTCCTTGCACTGATTGTTGTAAATAGTTTTTAAGGGGGCAATGCCCCCTTAATTAATAATTTTTCTTTATTAAAATCATTCCGTCAATTAATATTTTAGAGTCTGCAATTTTTACTGTTTGTATTTCATTTTCCGCTTTGTTGTTTTTGTCAATTGATATGTTGTACTCCAGCGGATTTAACAGGTTGACAATCGGAAGAAAATAACTGTAGTAATATTTTTTTGTATTTAGTTCGAAATCACAAAGCTCAAGTTTGCCGTTGTTTGCTTTTAGGTTTGTGCTAAAGGCTATTTTTGCCGGTTTTAGTGTAAAAGGTATGAGAAAATTAAGGTTTTCATTTATGGTCGGCATTACTTCGTATTTTAAAATTAATTTATTATCTTTAATTTCAGCTTTTGAATTTTGTATTTTCAGTATAGATGATAAAATTTTGTCATTGTTCATTTTATCAATAATTCTTTTGTATTCGCTTGAGTTAAAAGTTTTATCAAGATCTTGCTGCGTTATTTCAGTTGAATATTTTAAAACCATATTTTCTTTAAACAGCAATTTATCATCTTCGAAGGCCACTGAATTAAAAGGACATAAAGTTTCAACATTTAAATTGGAAGTGTACAATCCTTTGTATTGAAATGCTGAACTTTGTGCTTTTAAAGATTTAAAGTCTCCTTGAAGAATGTTTACTCCGTAGAAATTATCAAGATTTACTTTAAATTTAGAGTTTGTTTCTTTTTTAAGAGTTTTGGAGATTTCGTGTTCTAAAATATTTCTGCTTAAAAAATTTATTCCTGAAATACTTGCAATATTTCCCGATAAAGTTCTGTTAGCATTGTTTATCGAGCAATATTGCATAAAATCTTTTGCAAACAACGGATTTGTGAAAATAAAAAATATTGTCAGTATTAAAATAATTTTTTTCATTTTTCTGCCTTTTTGTTGTTATTTTAATATAAAATTTTAAACTTATAAACTTGAATAATTATTGTTTTTATAATATAATATTGGCGTGTTTTGGGTGTATACAGTTAGTAAAGGGCAACAAAAAACGATAAAAATCGTCAATTAATATGTAAATTTTTATTAAGAAAAGTTTACATGGTATAAAGTTTAACTCTTTTTCAACCGTCTAGTAAAAGTATGATGACAAGCGAAAGCGAGGTTATATAATGTTAGAATTGTTCAGTCTTGTATTTTTTGGTATGATTGTATACACTTTTCTTGTGATTTTACCTGCTGTTGTTGAAAACATGTCCTCGGAAGAATTTAGAGCTGCATATTTTGCTCATCTTGCTTCCCGTTGGGTAAATTCATACGGTAAATAACTTATAACAATTCTTCAAAACCATAAGAACGCTCAGGCAAGTTTTGATATCCTTTATTTGTTATGACAAATTTATGGATATATTTGCTTGTGTAGTTTCCTCTGACAAACAACTTTTTAATTACATTCTCACGTTCCACTAAGGGGTGTGAGATTTTTTCTAATTCAGGGTTATCATCGCTTAACTGTGTCCATACGGCAGCTTCTAATGTCCAAGCGTATGTCTCTTCATTCAGGGAGTTAAATTCATCCTGATGTATCGCCTCATGAGCAAGAATTGCACTTAGTGCTTCAATGGGAGCATCCTTATGTTTTTCGTTTATATAAATACAAAGATGCTTCTTTTTTTTCCAGCCCAAGGCATCGAAATTTGCGTACATCGGATTAATTGTTCCTAAGTTTGCGAATTCTATTTTAATAGGTTTTTTAGATAAATTTTTTCCTAAAATTGCTTCTCTTGAATATTTTCCCGTTGTATTTTGCAAAAGTTCAACTGCTTGTATAAGATTTTCATCTTCGGTTATATTTTTATATTGCTTCAAAATTTCAGGGTTTATTGTTTGCTTTGTTGTAACATCCTGAATAGCCATGGCACTGTTTCCAAACAAAAAAGATAAAATAATGGCATAAATTATATTTTTTTTCATAATCCTCCGCTCAACAGACTCATTAATATTATTATACGCATACCTTTTTTATAAGGACAAATTAAAATAATTCAAAAAAGATTAATTTAATAATTTTTAACAAAACGTATTTTTAACCGCATTGTATTTTTATATTAAAATTAAGTTATGATTAAATATTTCACGCCGATTATTTTGTTAACAATTTCAAATATTTTTATGACTTTTGCTTGGTATGGTCATCTAAGACATAAGAGTTCCGCTTTATGGTTGGTTATTTTGATTTCTTGGTTGATTGCTTTTTTTGAATATTGTTTTCAGGTTCCTGCAAATCGGTTTGGACATGAAGTATATAATGTGGTTCAATTAAAAACTATTCAAGAAGTGATAACTTTAGTTATATTTTCACTTTTTAGCGTACTATACTTAAGAGAACAGTTTCGCTGGAATTATTTAATCGGTTTTATTTTTATAGTGCTTGCAGTATTTTTTATATTTAAAAAATAATTTCGGAAAATTTATATGACACTACATCAAAAACACTATTACAGATTTATTTTAATTTTTATAGCGACTATTTTTTATTTTTTGGCTAATGTTCAAAGAGTAGCAATCCCCGGGGCAATATTTGATTTGTTACAGAGTGATTTTTCTGTGTGCGCTTCAAAAATTACATTACTCGGTGCAATTTTTTGTTATATGTATGCAATAACTCAATTGGTAGTTGGTTTGATGGTGGATAAAATAGGCGGTTTTAGGGTTATTGCAATAGGAGGCGTCATGTTTGCCCTTGGGGCAATAATTTTTCCACATTCATCAAGTATTCTGGGTTTATATTTTTCAAGAGCTTTTGTGGGTTTTGGTGCTGCTACTTTTTATTTGAGCGCAATACGTGAAGTAAAAAAATATGCGAAGGACAGAAATTTTTCGCTCGCTGTATCTTATATATTGTTTATCGGTTATAGCGGCGGAATAATAGCAAATGCTCCTCTTGTGATGTGTGTAAATGAAATTGGTTGGAGAAATTCGCTTTATTTAATAGGTTATTTTACTTTATTTTTAGCTTTAATATATCTTATTGTTTTATTTATTTTTAAACCGGTTCACATTGAAACGGATACACATATATCTTTGGAACCTTTTAGAGAGGTTTTATCAAACAGAAGAAATATTAACATTTTTATATTTGGAAGTATAAATTATGGTTTGTATTATGTTTTACAAAGTGTTATAGGAAAGAAATTTTTGCAAGATTTTTGCAATATCTCCGTTAATAAAGCGGCTTTGATATTATCTTGTATGGCTGTAATTTCAGCTTTTGCGGGTACAATTACAGCAATTATTTCAAAATGTATTAACAACAGGCGTGCTGTTATTTTTAAAACAGTGGCGGTCCTTTCTTTTCTTTCGGTTTTATCGGTTTGCGTATTTCTTGTTTTCAATATTCAAACCAAATTTATAGCTTTAATCTTTTGCATACCTTCTTTTATCGGAAGTATTTCACCTCTTTTGATTACAACATTGCATCTTATAAATCGATATGAGGTTTCTGCTACTGCAGTAAGTATCCAGAATTTTGGTTTTTTTATGATGGTCGGAGTTTTGGGTATGATCTCCGGAATGTTGATGAATGTGTTTGAACCTAAAAGTTTGAATGGTGTGCTGATATATTCAAATAAGTCATATTTGCTTGTCTTTTTATTGTTTTTAATTTTAAGCATATTTGAATTATTTTGCGCTTTTAGAATAAAGGATTGCAATAAGTAAATTTAAGGAGAGAGTATTTTCATTTCGCAGTTTTTGCAATCAAAAACAAGCGGGTATTTTACATTTTTTTCGTCTTCAAGATACAATTCTTCATTGGCTTTGCACCCTAAGAAAGCTTTTTTTAAGCAATGTTTTGTTGCCATTAATTCTTTGTTATTTCTGTCTGTTAAACTTTCAAAACTTTTTTGAGTAATTTTACATTCTGAAAGTTCATAAAATTCTTTTGCTTTTTCATTGTGAACATTAAGTTTATAGTTTCCTTCCGCTTGAGGGAACTTAGCAATATTGAGGGGTTTTTGTTTTTTTGTTTTATAATTTTTAATAATTTTTTCACTTAATTCATCAAGCATATTTCTTCTGATTTCATTAATTTCTTTTATGCTTAAAAAAGGAACTATTTCGGTTTTAAAGATGATTTTTCTTGCTATATAAGGACTTTCGCCTGTTTTAGACAATGATTTAACTATGTTTTCTTTCATTTTTTCTTGATTTTTTGCAATTTCTTTAAAGTTGAGTTTTAGAGTTATTTTGTTGTTGTTTACGTCTTTTAAGTCGATATGATTTTCAAAAACAAAAAAATCCACTTCGAGTTTTCTTATTGTTTTTGAATTTTCAAGAATTTTATTAAATTTTACGTCTGAATTTCTATATATTTTTGTTCCGGTTTTTAAAAAATTATAATCAGGCATTTTATTTGGATATATTTTAAATCCGTTTTTGATTTTTTCAATTTTATTAACCAGAAATCCGCTTGAATTATCTTTTGTTATTATAAAAAGTCCATCTTGAGGGTTTATTTCCTTATTTGTTTTAATTGAAAACCCATTGTTAAAATTTTCAGTTATTGTTCCTATGGGTTCTCCTGAGGATTTTGGGGTGGCAAAATTATATATATTATCTTTTTTGTTAAATAAATAATCGCTGCAAAAACCTCTGTTAAAAGATTTTTCCACATTCGGAATAAAATCTTTGATTATTTTGCCATGACTTGTTCTCGGGTATTTTTCAAGCAGATTATGATAAAACAAGACTACGTTTTTAATATAATTTTCATCTTTTAATCTGCCTTCGATTTTAAAGGATGTTATTCCTGCTTTTATGAGTTTGTCCAGATGTTCAGACAGATTATTATCTTTTAAAGAAAGCAGATATTTATTTTTTGCAATATATTTGCCGGTTTTAGTTAAAAGAGAGTATTTTTTTCTGCATGCTTGTGCGCACTGTCCTCTATTTGCGCTTCTTTTTCCTATATATTCCGATAGATAACATTGTCCTGAATATGAAACGCATAATGCGCCATGAATAAAATGCTCAAGTTCTATGTTTGTATTTTTTTTGATTTCTTCAATTTTGTTTAATGGCAATTCTCTTGCTAATATGACTCTTTTAAATCCTACTTCTTCCAAAAATTTAATTTTTTCTATGGTTCTATTGTCGCATTGGGTGCTGGCATGGAGAACAATCGGAGGTATTTCATTTTCATAGGCAAGAGTTAAAATTCCGAAATCTTGTATAATAATTGCATCAGTTTTTATTTCATATAATTTTTTGATTATTTTTTTGCACTCTCTTATTTCCTCATCATTTAATATTGTGTTTAATGCCACATATACTTTAACATTGAATAAATGAGCGTATTTAATTATTTTTTCTATGGTTTCAAATGAATTGGAAGCGTTTTTTCTTGCACTAAAATCTACAGCTCCGATATAAATTGCATCCGCACCTGAATTAATTGCACTTATTGCGCAATTATAATCTTTTGCAGGTGCTAAAAGTTCCAGTTTCTCCATAAGTAAATTATATCAAAAAAGTTTTATACACTTTCAATATGATAGACAAAGAAACAATCGAATAGTATTATTATGATAGGAAAGTATATTTATTTGAGATGGAAAATCAGAATTTTAATACAGAAGAAAATATAAAAGAGGAAAAAGAATTTAGTCTTGAAGTCTCGATGTCTGATGAATTTAAAAGAGGCTGCAAGCTTTATAATTTCAGACGTCCCGATAAATTTTCAAAAGAACATTTAAAAGCACTTCAGGATATTCATAGGGATTTTGTTCGTCATCTTGCGACTGTTTTGACCGGATATTTGCGCATGGAAGTTGAGATAGATGTAATATCCGTTGATCAGTTGACTTATGAAGAATATATTTGTTCTATGCCTTCCCATGTCCAGAATATGATTTTTAAATTAAATCCGCTTTCGGGTGAAATTTCAATGGGGATGAGCCCTGAGGTTTTAGCGGTTGTTTTGGACAGAATGCTTGGCGGTTCCGGTGTGATGAATGAACATGGACGTGAGCTTACCCAGATTGAAGAGCTGTTAACCACAAAATTTGTTGAAAAGATAATTAAAATATTAGAAGAAGCTTGGGGAACTATTCTGCCTGTTAAATCTGAGTTTGTAACTCTTGCTAACGGTTATCATTCTGTTCCTATTACTACAAGCGGAGAGATTGTTACTTTGATTTCTTTTGAAGTTCGATTGGGACAAAAGAATTTCGGTTTGATGAATATATGTTTTCCATACCCCGTTTTGGAGACTGTTTTACCAAAGTTAACTCCTCAATATATATATCAACATGCAAATGTTGCGGCAAACGAAATAGGTAAAAATGAAACTTTAGAAAAAATAAAAACAGCAGAACTTGAAATGCAAGTAATTTTAGGTACTGCAAATATTGAAATAAATGATGTTCTGGATTTAAAAGTTGATGATGTTATAAAATTAGATCAAAAGCTTGATGAGGAATTGGTGGCGTGCGTAAATAAGAAAAGAAAGTTTTATGTTGTTCCCGGAGTTATGCAGAACAAGGTTTGCGTGAAAATTATGGAACAATATCATGAAAAGGAGTAAAGTTTGTCAACAGAACCTAAAAATCTTGATATAACAAAATTAGAAAATGTTGAAAAGCCGTTGAAGGTTGAAAAATCCAAAACATACAATCTTTTGTTGGATGTTGAGCTTGAATTGTCTGCAATTTTGGGAGAAACAAATATTTCTTTAAAGAAAGTTTTGGATTTGACAAAAGGTTCGATAATTGAACTTGATAATAAGACAGTCGAGCCTATTAAGCTTCTTGCTAACGGTTCTGAGGTTGCAAGAGGTGAAGTTGTTATTATAGAAGATAATTTTGGATTAAGAATTACCGATATAGCAGAGAAAAATTTAGGTTAAATTTGGAAAAATTATGAGCGAAAAAAAGATTGAAGTAAATGCGGAAGTTATAAAAGAAATTTTTAAAATGGCAAATATGAAACAGCCTGATGAAATTTCCGATGAGAAGCTGATGGAGGCGATTTGTAAAATTAAGCATCCTCAAGAATTTGAGCAAAATGTACAAATGGAGCATGAGGAATTTAATCCTTCCACGAATAATATTTTAGTAATTGATGATATCGGCGTTGTTACATATCAGCTAAAAATTTTATTAAAAAATCTCGGTTATAATGTTCAAATTGCAAAAGATATATTCAGTGGTTTGAATACATTTGTTCGTTCTAATTATGCGTTTGTTATTATGGATTTGTTTGTTTCAACGGAGCAAGAGGGATATACTCTTTTGAATGAAACAAAAAAGATTATTACGAAAAACAATTTGAATACAAAAATAGTTGTAATAACGGCATCAAACAAGGCTGAAAATAGAGTTAAGTGTTTAAATGGCGGCGCAGATATATTTTTAAAAAAAGATACCGGATGGCAAGATAAGTTAATTGAACTTATAGAAAATTTTCAATTAAACAATCATTAAAAATTTTAATGTAAAGAAATTTTTACAAATTAAAAAAATAATTATATTAAATTGAATATAATTATTTTTTGATACTATAATATAAATTATGATAAATTCTGTATCTAACAAAAAAATAGCTCTTTATCCGGGGAGTTTTGATCCTATTACAAACGGGCATATAGATGTTCTTGAACGCGCAAGAAGAATGTTTGATTTTGTTGTGATTGCAGTATTAAATAATTCTGATAAGAAGTCTTTTTTGCCTGCTTCGCAAAGAGTCAGGCTAATTCAAGAGGCTGTAAAAGATATGGATAATGTTTCTGTTGCGAGTTTTGACGGTCTTACCGTTGAATATGCAAAACAAATAGGAGCAAATTTTTTGATTAGAGGTCTCAGAACGATAACTGATTTTGAATATGAAGTTCAATTATGTCAGACAAATCAGGTTATTGCTCCTGATATTGATACGGTATTTTTGTCCACTCGTCCGGAGCATAATTTTATATCTTCCAGTATAGTTAAGGAATTGTCAAAATATAATACGGACATTTCAAAATTTGTTCCTAAAAATGTGGTAGAATATTTACAAGATGATTTAAGAAAGGTTTTAAAATAAAATGACTGAATCAGTTAATAAAATGTTTGATTTAATAGACGATTTAAGTACATTGTGTGATGACGGGATACCAATTTTTCCGGGTCGTATGATTGTTAATACAAAAGAATTGTATAAAATTGTAAATGCATTTCCTAATGCTATTTCAGATGAAATACAAGATGCGAGAATAATTTTGAAGAAAAAAGATGAAATTATTCAAGATGCTAAATTAAAAGCGGAAAGAATTATCCAAGATGCAGAAAACGAAAGATATAAACTTTTAAATGAATCAAGTTTGAATAAAGCAATGGAAGAACATGCTGAAAAATTCAGACAAACAGTATTTGACGAATGTCAACAAATTAAAATGGCTGCTTTCAACGAAGCTCAAGAGCTACGTTTGAATGCAAAAAATGATTCAATTAGAATGAAGGAAGAATTTCAAGATTTTGCTCAAGCTCTTTTGAATAATTTGGAACAAGACTTGAATAAGTTGTATCAAATTGTTATGAACGGCCAACAAAGACTTCAGGAGATGAAGTCGACTGATACAATGCAACAAATGACTTCAGAACACAAGTAAGGTTATTTTATAATTTCAGGGTGATTGGAATTGGATAGAATGATTTCTTGATATTCATTTTTATCGAAATTAATTCCCCAATTTTTTGTGTTTAAATTTTTAAATTTTGGTTTTTTCTTTATTTTTATTGATTTTGGACGCATATCTTTCATTACATTACGACTTCCAAACTCATATACGACTTTGTAACCTTGATTAACATTTTGGTTTTGTCTACTTTAACTATAAAAGAAGCTGATTTGTCATCTTTTTCAGACAGTCTGAATTTAATATTATAATTTTCTAATTTTGGTGTTTTGAAATTATAAAGTGCAAAAACATCATCAAAAATATAACCCATTAGGTTTATGTTGTCGTTAAAAGAAACACACATAAAGCCTCTTTCGGGGGCAATTTCAACGCTTGATAGCATTATTGGTTCTTGTTGCTCTTGCGGTTTGATTTGTTGAGGTTTAATTTCTTCTTTTTCGATTGGCGAAGTTACTGAATTTTTTTCTTTAATTTCGTTATGTTGTACTTTTGTTTCTTTAAATTCATCCGGAGCAATTTCTATAAAACTATCTTCTTTTAATATTTTTTGTATTATGTCATATTCGCTTTCGTTGCGTGTTTTTATGTTGCTTTGTATGTTTCCGTAGGGTTCAATTTCCGCTCTTTTGTAATTATCTCTTAAATCCGGTTCATAGCTCGATAATTCATAATTTCTTTTTATTGCGGAAGTTGCAGGATCGCAAAATCCTGTTTGTTTTATATTTTTGTCAAAAACAAAGTATTGACCGTTGTTAGGTTTTTGTTGTTCATTTTGTATTTCTTTTTTAGGAGTTAGTTTTGGTTTTTCATTTTTGTCAAATAAATCGGCTTTATTTTTCAATCTTGCTTGAGGTGTTTTTCTTGTGAGAATTAAAAACATGATAATAAAACTAACAATGCCTGCAAAGGTCATTAAAATAATATCCTTAATATTCAGGCCATATTCGTTTAATTTGTTTTTTAAGGATTTTTTAAAATTAATAAGTTTTTTATTAATTTTTAAAAGATTATTTTTCAGAGGTTTTAGATAGCTGTTAATTTTTTGTTTTGATTGTTTTGTGTTTTCAATTGTTTTTGTTTTATATTCTGTGTTATTTAATTTTTGCGGTTCTGTTTTTTGTTGTGTAAGTTCTTTTTTTGCATTGTTTTGTTCCTTTATGGAATCAACTTTTACAACGGGTTTTGTAATATTTTTTTCAGAAGATTCTGTTTTTTGCACTACATTTTTAACTGTTTTTGTTTTATTTGTTTCAGTTGGTTTTTGAGCTTTTTTGATTTCTTTTTTTGTTTCGTTTAGCGGTGTTTTTTTAGTTATTGTTTGAGTTGGTTTTTCTTGAGGTTTTATTTTTTGAAAATCCAAATTTTTTTTTTGAACTTTTGTATCTTGAGGTTCTGTATTAATTTTTGCCGCCGCTTTTGGAGCGTTAGCAGCTATTGAGTTATTTGATGCGGAGATTTTTGAATTGTCTTTTATTGATATGTTGAAATTGATAGGTTTTGTCGTGTTTATATCAATTTTGGTATAGCCGTTATTAACGTCTGCACCTGCATATTGGTATAATTTTGTATTAACGCTTCTTATATCTTGGCTGTTGAATGCATTTTGTGCAGCATCGTTTTTTGTTTCCGGAAGAAGTATATAGTAGCTTAAGTCACTTTTTTTAATTACTTTAACAGGTTCTTGAAATTTTTTTGAAGTGTATAGATTTACATTATATGAATTTTCGTTTATTTTTGTAAGTTCAACTTTGGTAAGTGAATTTTTATATTCCGCATCAAGCGCATGCGCCGCAGTTGCGACTATAAACACTAAAAGCATTGTAATAACTGTTTTAACTAAAGCTCTGTTCACTTTTACTATCCTTTATTTTTTATTTATAATTATTAATATTATAGTATAAATATACATTATTGTAAAAGAAGTTAGTCGGCTAATGAAAAAAGAGAATGAGAAAAAGGATAATAATTTCAGGTCAGGTGTTGTGGTTCTTGTTGCCCGTCCTAATGTTGGTAAATCAACGCTTTTGAATAGAATTTTAGGACAAAAAATTGCGATTACAACTTCTCTAAAACAAACTACAAGAAAAAATATAAAAGGAATTTATACGGATTTAGATTCTCAAATTATTTTGGTTGATACTCCGGGGGTTCATAAGCCCATAAATGAGCTCGGAAAATATTTATCCGAACAATCAAAAATTGCCGTTGAAGATGCGGATTTAATTTTATTTTTGACTGATGCGACAGAAAAATGCGGTATAGGGGATAATTGGATATATGAAAATTATTTAAAAAACATAAAAACACCGGTTTTGTTGGTTTTAAACAAGGTTGATTTGATTAAAGATTTGAATGAACGTGAATTAAATCTTTTTTCTTACAAAAAGATGTTTAATTCAAGCGTAGATTCAATAAAAATTAGTGCAAAAACCGGAAGAAATGTTGATGATTTAATAAAAAAAATAAAAAATTATTTGCCTTTGGGCGAAAAGTTTTATGAAGATGATGTAATTTGCGATTCTAATATGCGAGAAATTGCGGCAGAAATAATTCGTGAAAAAATTATTTTAAATACAAAGGATGAAGTTCCCCACAGTGTTGCAGTAATTGTTGAAAATTATAAAGAACAGGAGCGATTAGATAAAATCTCAGCTAAAATAATAGTTAATAATGAAAGTCAAAAAGGAATTTTAATAGGTAAGAACGGTTTAATGTTGAAAAATATCGGACAAGCGGCAAGGCTTGAGCTTGAGAAAATGCTTGAAAAAAAAGTTTACTTGGAATTATTTGTTAAGGTTCGAAAAAATTGGCTTAAAGATAAAAACGCAATTAAGGATTTTGGGTATAATTAATTATCCTTTTACTGCTCCTTCTGTTGTACCTGAGATAAAGTATTTTTGGAGAGCAAGGAAAAATATTACAATAGGCACTATGCTTATGATTGAACCTGCCGCAACAAGTCTGTAATCAGAGCTAAAAGCACTTGAAAGATTATTTATGCCTACCGGAAGGGTATATAATTTTTCGTTCGTAAGGACGATGCTGGGCCATAAAAATTCTCCCCAAGAACCTATAAAAGTAAATATTGCAAGAAGTGCAACGGATGGTTTTATCATGGGGAGTAATAGTTTGAAAAATATTTGAAAAGAATTGCATCCGTCAATAACAGCACTTTCTTCTATTTCTTTTGGTATTGTTAAAAATGCTTGTCTTAAAAGGAAAATTCCGAATGCATTGACTGCAAATGGCATTATCATGCCTAAAAAACCTGCAAAAGTTGAATAACTGTCCACAAGATGCAGTTTTAAAGTAATAATATAAATCGGCAACATAATTGTTTGGAATGGTACCATTATCGTTGCAAGAATTGCAAAAAAGGCAGTTTTTTTGCCTTTAAATTCCATTCTTGCAAGAGGATATGCAGCAAGAGCAGACAATATAACATTTAAAATAACCGTAGAAGCAGCTACAATAAAACTATTTATAACATATTTTATAATCGGAACAAGTTTTAAAACCTCTTTAAAATTATCTAAAGTAAAATCTTGCGGTATAAAAATTGGCGGATATGCAAATATATTTTCGCTTCTTCCTTTAAGAGCGGTGGATAAAAGCCACAAAAAAGGAATTAAAGAAATAATACAAATTAGAATTAATATCAAGTGAGTAAAAATATTTTTAATTTTCATATTTTATATTTATCCTTTTCAAAAACAAAAATATTTAAAATTGAAAATCCCATGACAACGAAAAGAAGAATTACAGCTCCTGCACTGGCAAGACCCAGATCTAAATTTTCGAAAGCTTTTTCATATATGTAATATACGATTGTTTTGGTGGAATCCAGAGGCCCTCCCCTTGTCATAACGTATATTTCTACAAAAACTTTTAAAGCAGAAATTGAACTTATAGTGCTGACCAGGGCAATCATAGGCATTATGTGAGGAATTGTAACAAGCATGTGTTTTTTAAAACCTACTGCTCCGTCTACTTCTGCAGCTTCGTATAATTCTTTCGGAACACTCATAAGAGCGCTTAAATATATCATCATATAATACCCGACACCTTTGAAGATTGTGACAAGGGCTACTGAAATCATAGCGACTTTCGGGTCTGATAACCAGCCTATGCTTGCCAGACCGGCTTTTTCAACAAAGAAATTTAAAAGTCCGTTTGGAGCATATAACCATTTAAAAGCTATTGCTACAACAACTATTGAAATAATTACGGGTAAATATATTATTATTTTATAAATATTTTTGCATCTGATATTTTGGTTTATTAATATAGCGAGAAATAAAGGAAATATAACTAAAAAAGGAACGCAAAGTATCAGAAAATAAAATGTGTTAAGTATTGTTTTGATAAATAAGGGAGATTTAATTAATTCAATATAGTTATTGAACATAACAAAATGGGGTGAATAGATGTCTTTTGAATAGTCAAAAAAACTTAAGTAAATTGTTTGAAAAAAAGGAATAAAGAAAAAAACCAACAGCAAAATAAATGCCGGCATTAAAAACAGGTAAGCTCCGATATTTTTCTTCAAATCCATAAGTAAATACTATATTAATTCTTTTAAAAATTCAACAATCCGTATTAGTTAATATTAAAAAGTTGATGTTAAAATTAAAATAAAGGAAAACCATTGAAATTAACTAAACTGACAGCAATTATAGTAATTTTATTGATGCTGGCGGTGCAGGGCATGCTTTGCAGCGCTTTTGGTGCTGAAAATTTAAAGATAAAAGATATAATTACGGATAATTCCGACAGGTTGATATATATAAGAAGCACCGGCAGTTTCAAAGGATTTCAAACTGCCGCTTATGCTCCGATTCCAAATTCTAACAATTCAGTGAATTTAATTAATAATATAACGACGTTTACAATAAGTTCTCCGTTTAGGTATGTGATTGATGTTCCAAATGCCACATTAATAGGCGCCAGTAGAAACTATAAGTTTCAAAATTCTATTATCCAAAATATAGCTTTAAGTCAATTTTCGGTTAATCCCAATGTAGTCAGGATAGTTTTTACTGTTTCTAAGCAATCCGACTTATCAAAATTTAAAACTTATACAAACGGTACTGACATAATTGTTAAATACAATTCTTCTATAATTGATAATTCAATTCAATACAAATTTTATACTCCTTCGGGTGATTCTGATAAGTCTGCTCAATTGCAAAATACGTCGGCTGTTTTAACTTATAACACTTCAAATGATGCTATAGATATAACTCCAAGGCTTCAAACCAAATATTATTTAAGTCAAATAAGTCAAAATTCTGACGGATTGATTTTAAGAGGACTCGGACAAATTTCTATGCAAAGAGCTTCATACAGCGATGATAATTCAACAGCGACAGTTATTTTAGATAGTGCATCTTTATCTTCAAAATTGGAAAATAAAACATATAATATTCCGAGCTCTAATAAGATAAAAGGAACACTAACAATAAACAGGCTAAATTCAAGAAAAATTAAGCTTACTCTTGAAAGTGATAACAGCAGAGATTTTCGTTTCGTAGTGTCTCCTGACGGACAAAGTCTTTTTGTTTCGCACAGGACTTATGTTATTAATACAATTTTTTCAACTAATACAGCAAAAGTTAATTCTTATAAAATGACAAAGAATTCCAGCGGATACAGCATATTTGATATCGTTTTTAATCAGGCTGTGACTTATGATGTGTTTGAATTAAATGATAATTTTTATTTGGATGTTAATAATTTGGGCGATTATAATATTTTGCTTTTTGAACAAATGCTTAAATCTTGCGATATTAAGGTTACTGCTCTTAAAATTTCGCAAGATAAAACAAGATTTATAATACCTATGAAAGATTTGAATTTTGCCTATGCAAATGTAGAAAGTAATGCAAAATCAATTAAGCTTTGTTTTAAAGAAAAACCTGCCGCTTCGGTTAATGATAAAAATGAAGTTGTTATTGCTTCAACAAAACAAAATAATGAAATTAAGGAAGAATATAAATCCGGAAATATAAATGTAGTATATATACCAAAAGAAGATGAAAAACCGAAAGTTGAAAAACCAAAGAAGAAAAAAGAGCCTCCGACAATAAGTTCAATGAAAAAAGTAGTAATAGATCCGGGACATGGCGGCTCTGACAGCGGTGCAATAGGCGGCGGATATTACGAAAAAACTTTAAATCTTGCCGTTGCAAAATTGGTGCAGGAAAAATTAGAAAAGAAAAACATATATGTTTATATGACACGTACAAAAGACGTAACCATGACTCTTGAAGATAGGGTAAATTATTCAAATGAGCTTTCGCCTGATATTTATGTCAGTATTCATACAAATTCTACCGTTAAAGAGGATTCATACGGTCTTGAAACTCATTATTACAAAGATGACAGTTTAGAACTTGCGCAAAAAATTCATTCCAATTTTGCAAGCGAAAAAAATCTTAAAAAATGGGATACTAAAGATCGAGGTGTGATAAAATCTTGTTTTTATGTTATAAATCATACTGAAGCCCCAAGTGTACTTATTGAAATGGGCTTTATTTCAAATCTTGAAGAAAGAGCAAAATTGCTTACAAAAAACAGACAAGAGCAAATAGCCGACGCAATAGTAAAGGGTATATTGGAGTATTTAAAATAAAATGAAAGAATATATAGGAGTTTTGGATAGCGGTGTTGGCGGGTTGAGTGTGTTGTCCGAATTGGTTATGACAATGCCGAAAGGAAAATTTTTGTATTTTGGCGATACAAAAAATATGCCTTATGGGACTAAAACCCCGGAACAGATATATTCTTATACTAAGAAGATATTGCAATTTTTTGTTGAAAAAAATGTAAAAAATGTTGTATTTGCTTGCAATACGACTTCTGCAGTGGCATACGACAGGTTGAACAGAGAATTTAGCGGAGTTTTAAAAATTTTTCCGCTTATTCAAACAGTTGCTAAAAGCGCCGCAGAAAATCTCAATGATAATGATGTTCTTGCTGTTTTCGCAACAAGAGCTACCGTTAATTCGCATAAATATGAAACTGAAATTAAAAGATATTTTCCTGCTATAAATGTTGATGAGATTGATTGTACAGGTTTTGTCGAAATAGTTGAAAATAGACTCTATCAAGACAAAGAAGCTTTTGATTTAATTAAATCCAAAATTGATTTAGCTTTGTCTGCAGGTGCAAAAAGAGTTGTATTAGGATGCACTCACTATCCTTATTTGCTTGATATGTTTAAAAGCGTTGATTGTAATATTGAATATTTTAATCCTGCGGGTTGTTTAGCTAAAATTGTTAAACTGCAAGCAAATTTAGATAGCAGTTTTTATGAAAATGACGGGAAAATTGAATTTTTTGTTTCAAAAAATCCTGAGGAATTCAGAAAGAGCGCAAGTGCCTTTTTTGACATACAAGGTACAATTAATTTAATTGATTAATTAATAATTGCCCCTTTAGGTACTACCGTTATTCCTCCTTGAGATACATAAAATCCTCTTTTTAAATCTTCTTCTCGGTTGTATCCGATTTCGGTATATGGCGGAATATCGACATTTTTGTCTATAATAGCCCGATTAATTTGAGAATGTCGTCCTATATTAACATTTTCCATTAATATTGAATCTACAACGCTGGAATAACTGTTTATTCTAACTTTTGGTGATAATACGCACCCTGATATAGTTCCTCCTGAAATTATACAGCCTTCGGAAACCAATGAATTTTTTGCAATTCCGACACGTTCATCTTCATCCCAGATAAATTTTGCAGGCGGAAAATTATAATTATACGTTCTCAAGGGCCATTCTTCCGAATATAGGTTTAATTCCGGTGCATAGGCCAATAAGTCCATATTTGCCATGAAATAGCTGTCGACATTTCCTACATCTCTCCAATAGCCTTGTTCTGCAGGTTGCATTCCTTGAAAAGTATTTGAGCTGAAATTATATACGTAGATTTTAGAGTTGTTTTTTAACATATTTGGAATTATATTCTTTCCAAAATCATGACTTGATTTTTCATCTTGTGCATCAAGTTCCAATTCCTCTAAAAGTTTATCCGGATTAAAGATATAATTACCCATAGAAGCAAGACATCTGCTTGGGTCGTTTGGAAGATGTTTTGGAGTTGTTTTTGGTTTTTCTATAAAATTTTGCAATCTCCAATTTTCATCAACTTCTATTATTCCGTATTCTCCTGCAAGTTCGATGGGAATTGCTATAGCCGATATTGTTAAGTCTGCATTTTTTTCTATATGGTAGTTTAGCATTTGTCTGACGTCCATTTTATATATATGATCGCCGCCAAAAACACAGACATGGCTAAAATTTTCATCTGTTATTTGGTTTTTGTTTTGATATATAGCATCTGCTGTGCCTTTATACCAATTACCATCCGTTCTCATTTGAGCTGGGACAAGGTCAACATATTGATCAATTGAAGGACACAAGCTCCAGCCTCTTGAGATATGCTTATTCAGAGAATCTGATTTATACTGAGTTAAAACTTTTATTTTGTAAAAACCAGAATTTACAAAGTTATTTAATACAAAATCGATAATTCTGTATCTGCCGCCAAAAGGTACCGCAGGCTTTGCACGATCTTTTGTTAAAGGATATAGCCTTTTGCCTTGACCGCCTGCAAGAATCATTGTTAGAACTTGATTGTGATACATAATATTACCTGTTTTATTTATATTCTTATTTTACTTTTTGGAATAATTAAAAACAATAATTCAAATATACGTATTTTGAGGAGTAATTATTCATGTTTATCGGCTTAACCAAGTTTGGTTTTTGTAGTACAATTGTATTGTTTACAGGAACATAAGGAAGTATATGACGTCAACAATTGCGCTGATTGGAAAATCCGGAAGCGGAAAAACAACATTTGTACGAGCATTTTTGAGCTTGTTAAGAAAAAAATTTTTAAATTCTTCAATTTTGCTTGTTGATAATGATTTATCACTTGAATTAACAGATAGTTTTGGAATTAAAACAAGAAATACGATTTACGGAATAAAATCCGGAAAACATGAATATAAAACAGGCATACCGGAAGGTATGAGCAAACAAGAGTTTATAGAATGGGCCTTGGAAGATATTATTATTAATCTCGACGAAAATATTGATTTGATAGCTTCTTGGTTTGTTACTCCCAAAGATTGTATCTGTCCTTCTACTCGTTTAATGCGCGATTCGCTTGTAAAATTAATTGAAAGATATGATTTTGTTATTTTTGATTGTGAGTATGATTTAAAATATTTAAACTTACTAGTGGATTATCCTATAGATGAAACGATTATTGTTTCTCTATGCTCTAAAAGTGCGCTTTCTCTTGCTGCAAAAATTGCGGAATCATCAAGAAAATATGCAGTTAACGGACAGCTTGGCGTTATAGTTAATAAAGTTTGCAAGGAAAAACTAAAAGAAATAAATGATATTGCAAAAAGCCTTGAATTAGATATAATTGCTTGTGTTGAAAAATATCTTGATAAGTTCCAAGAAACAGATAATAATAAAATTGCGGAAGTTTTAGAGGCATTATATTCAAGAATGAATTTACCGCAAGTTAGCGAAGATTAAAAGGAAATGATAATTTGATAATTGACGGAAAAAAAGTTGCCCTTTCTCTTTTAGAGGAATTAGAAACAAAGATAAAAGCATTAGAAAAAAAACCGGGTCTTGCGGTAATTTTAGCTAATGATGATTATTCAAGTAAAATATATGTTGACTCCAAGGAAAAACATTCAATTGCTTTGGGTATAAAGTCTTGTGTTTATAGGTTTGATAAAACAATTACTCAAGGTAAATTAATACAGTTAATACACGAATTAAATGAAAATCCTGAAATAAACGGAATTTTAGTCCAATTGCCTTTGTATTCTCATTTGAATGAGAAAGAAATTTTAGAATTGATAAATCCTAAAAAAGATGTTGACGGTTTTCATCCGGTTAATGTCGGAAAATTGTATGCAGGCTTAAATCCTTATGCTGTGTGCTGCACTCCTAAGGGCATAGTTAAATTATTAAAGGCATATAGCATTGAAATAGAAGGAAAAGATGTTCTTGTTATAGGCAGGTCAAATATTGTAGGCAAGCCGGTTGCTTCACTTTTAATAAATGAAAATGCTACTGTTACTTTAGCTCATTCCAAGACAAAGAACTTAAAAAATCATTGCAAAAGAGCGGATATAATAATCAGTGCGACCGGTCATCCCAATCTTGTTACTTCGGATATGGTTAAAAAAGGTGCGGTTGTTATAGATGTCGGAATATCAAGGCAAGGTTGCGGCAGACTTATTGGTGATGTGGATTTTGAAAAAGTAAAGGATATTGCAAGTTTCATTACTCCGGTTCCAGGTGGAGTCGGTCCGATGACAATTGCTTGTTTAATGGAAAATACTTATGAGTTGTATTTATTACAAAATAAAAGGTAAAATTGATGCAGAATTTCAGAGGAACTTATGTAAATAAAAATCGTGATGCATGGGTGGAAATTAACCTTGCAAATTTAGAGCATAATGTTTTGGAAATTAAAAAGTATTTATATGAAAATTGCAAAAATTCAGATAAGATTCCCGAGATTTTTGCAGTTATAAAAGCTGACGGATATGGACATGGTTCTTTAATGTGTGCGCCTACTTTGCTTGCTTGTGGAGTGAGCGAGTTTGGAGTAGCAAGTGTTGATGAGGGAATTGAGCTTCGTGAAAATAAAATTGAGGCTCCGATTTTAGTTTTAGGAGCAAGTCCTTTGTGGGCATTTGAAAATGCTATAAAATATGATATTTCGGTTTCAATTTTTAATGAAGAGCATATAGATGTTGCTCATCAGTTATATAAAAGATTGCACAAGAAGCTTAAAGTTCATATTAAATTGGATACGGGCATGAACAGGATAGGACTTGAAAAAGAAAATGCAAATGAATTTATTAAAAAAGTTTTAAATTCTGATTTTATTGATTTAAAAGGAGTTTTTACTCATTTTGCAGATGTGGAAAATAAAAATCTCTTTAAAAGGCAAATAGATACATTTGTTGGAATTGTTGAACCATATCGTGAGGAATTAAGAAAAATAAATGCTAAAGTTCATTGTCTGAATTCTCCCGGAATTTTTTCATATCCCTGTTATGCTTTTGATATGGTTAGAATGGGAATAATTATGTGGGGTTTAAGCCCATATTCTTTTGATTCGGAAGAAAATAAAAAAATAAAATCCATGTTGCCTGTTATGGGGCTAAAAGCAAGAATTACAAATATACATACTTTGAAAAAGGGTGACGGAATAAGCTACGGTCATATTTATATTGCAGATGAAGATAGAAAAGCAGCAACAATTCCTTTGGGGTATGCAGATGGTGTTGCAAGAAAGTTATCCGGTAAAATAATTGCATATTTAAACGGCAAAGAAGTTCCTCAAATAGGAAGAATTACAATGGATCAAATGATGTTTGATGTTACAGGTGTTGATTGTTCCAAGGGGGATGTGGTTGAGTTAATAGGGGAAAATAATAAAGCCGATAATATTGATACTTGGGCTGATAAATTGGATACCATAAATTATGAATTAACTTGCAGATTAAAAATGCGTTTGCCCAGAATTTATGTAAGATAAGAGGTTCGAATGGAAATTAAAGAACAGTATAAAAAAACCTTTTTGTATGATGAACATTTAAAATGCGGGGCTAAAATGGTTCCTTTTGAGGGATGGCTTATGCCTGTTCAATATGAAGGAATTATAAAGGAACATAATGCAACAAGACAATCTGCCGGACTTTTTGATGTTTCTCACATGGGAGAAGTTTATGTAAAAGGAAAAGAGAGTCTTGAATATTTACAAAGTATTGTACCTCAAGATGTTTCTGTTTTGAAGGAAGGGTGTGCGTTGTACTGCCAGCTTACAAATAAAAAGGGCGGTTTGATAGATGATTTAATTATATATAATGTTAAAAATATAGAAATTGAAGCGGATTATTTTATTGTTGTGAACGCTTCAAGGGTTGACGTTGATGTTCCTTTTATGAAAAATGAAGCAGTTAAATTTGATGTGGAAATTTGTAATAAAAGTAATGATTTATCAATGTTGGCATTGCAAGGAATAAATTCTAAATATATTATTGAAAAAATGGGAGTTGACAGAAAAAATCAACCCGGTTTTTTTAATATCAAAAAAGTAAAACTTGACGGTGTTTCGGTTTTATTGACAAGAACCGGTTATACGGGTGAGGATGGTTTTGAAATTGTTTTTGAAAATAAGTATGCACTGCAGCTTTGGAATAAAATTTTATCTTTTAAGACGGAATTTTTCGTTGTGCCGGTCGGTTTGGGCGCAAGAGACACATTAAGACTTGAAGCGGGGTTACCTTTATACGGGCATGAGTTAAATGAAGAATATACTCCTTTGGAATCTTCTTTGGGTTATTTTATTCCTGCTGATAAAAAAGAAGATTATAACGGAAAAGAGCTTATTTTAGCTCAGAAATTAAAACAAAAACCACTAAGAAGAAAGCTTTTTGCTTTTGTTATGGAAGATAAGCAAATTGCAAGAAACGGTTATGAAGTATTTATTGATAATCAACCCGTTGGAGTTGTAACTTCGGGTGCTCCAAGTCCTACATTGGGGAAAAATATAGGTTTTTGTATGATTGAATTTGAAAATTTAAGTAAGAACTTGGTTACAAGACTTAACAATCCTCAAGAAAGTCTTGGCATGATTATACAAGTTATGGTAAGAAATAAATTGTATAATGCAAAATTGACTAAAAAACCTTTTATTAAGAAAAGATATGAAAAATAGGAGATATGAATAGATGAATGCACCCGACGGAATTTTATGCGCTAAGACACACGAATGGGTTCTTGAAGAAGATAATAATGCAGTAATCGGATTAACGGACTGGGCTGTTGAGCAGCTTGGTGATGTTGTATTTGTTGAGCTTCCTGAAATCGGTTCCGTTTTTTCTAAAGATGAAGTTTTTGCTACTATTGAATCTGTAAAGGCAGCAAGTGAAATATATATGCCTGTTGCGGGAGAAGTTCTTGAGGTTAATGAACAGTTAATTAATTCACCTGAGCTTATTAATGAAGATCCTTATGCAGCTTGGTTAATTAAAGTTAAGCCGTCAAATTTTCAAGAAGATACAATTGGTCTGATGGAATATAATGATTATAAAGAAGAAGTTGAATAAAGAAGAAATAAATGTATAATTTTGAAGCTCTATCAGATGATGACAGAAAGCAGATGCTTGAGGTTATCGGTGTTAAATCAGTAGAAGATATTTATGAAGTTATCCCGAAAGATGCAAGGATGATTGAGCTTGATTTGCCTGACGGAGCTGATGAAATTGCAGCCATGAAAAATATGAAAAAAATGGCGGATATGAATAATGTTGATTATCTTTGTTTTCTTGGCGGCGGAGCTAAAAAAAGATACATCCCACCTGTCATAGCTGATATTACTTCAAGGTTTGAGTTTCTATCTTGCTATACGCCATATCAGGCAGAAATTTCTCAGGGTTCTTTAAGAGCTATGTATGAGTTCCAATCTTTGATTTGTAATCTTGTTAATCAGGATGTATCCAATGCTTCTGTGTATGATGGGGCCAGTGCTTGTGCTGAAGCAATTTTAATGGCTTCACGTTTGACTAAGAAAAGGAAAGCTTTTGTCAGTTCGGATATTAATCCTAATTATCTTGAAGTTATAAAGACCTATCTTTGGGCAAATGAAATAGAGTTAATAATCGGCGAGGATAGTGAATCTTGTGATTTGTGTGCAAAATTATATCAAACTCCTAATAGAAATGGTGAATTTAAAGAAAAGTTAGAGAAGAATTCAAATGAGCTTATTATTGCGTGTGTTGATATAATGTCTTGTGTTTTGTTTGAACCGCCTAAAGTTGATATAACAGTCGGTGATATTCAATCTTTTGGCATAGGATTGCATTTCGGAGGGGCTTTTGCAGGTTTTATAGCTTGTAATGATCAATATAAAAGGCAATTACCGGGCAGAATTTCAGGAAAAACGTTGGATAAAAACGGAAAAACAGCTTATTGTCTTACTTTGCAAGCAAGAGAGCAGCATATAAGACGAGATAAAGCAACTTCTAATATATGTTCTAATCAAGCTTTAGTTGCTTTCAGCGCTAATATATATGCAAGAAAGCTTGGTGCAAAAGGGCTTTTGCAAGTTGCTCGGCAATCATATTGCAATGCTCATAATTTAGCAAATAAAATGTCGGAACTTGGTTTTGAAATTGAAAATGAGAATTTTTTTGATGAATTTGTTGTTAATGTTGCTTGCGCGGATAAATTTATTGAATTTATGAAAAGTAAAAATATTTTAGCAGGCACAAAGATAGATGAAAAAAGAATTTTAGTCGGCGTTTCGGAATTAAACGATGATATTGAAATAGATGAATATATAAAAGCCGCTCAAAAACTTTCTTTAATTAGAATTGCTCGTTAGTTTTTTTTCAGGTTAATGATTTTTTTTAGTAAAGGGTTTAATATTTAATCCTGATAAAATTAATGGAGGTTTTTATGTGTAAGACTTATGATGCTATTTACCAATTATCAAAACATGTTGAATCTGATATTTTGTTGTGTTTTTTAAGAAATAAAAGAATTGAAGGGCAACTTCACATGTGTGATAGTAAATTTCATGAAAATAAATGCTATGAAGGTATTATAACTTTAAAAGATGCAATTGTAACATGCAGAAATGAAGACTACACGAAGGAATATAAATGGATTAATATTCCATCAAAGTATATTGAAACTTTTGCTTTTAAATGTTGCGAAAAGTAATAGTATATAGTAAAACAAAAAGCAGGTTGTATAACCTGCTTTTTGTTTAATGGTTAAAATTTATACGTAAAATTCTCTTCTTTTTCTTTTTGCAAAATCTGCGCTGTTATCTATAACTTCAGGAACAGTTTCGTCTATTATTGTTTGTTGTTGTGGAGAATTTTCTTGATTTTTTGGTTCCGTAGACTCGTTTTGTTCAACAGGTGATTGGGATTGGACTGATTGAAAAGCTGCTTCGCTATTATCTGCGTCAGGATTTTCATTTTCTGTTGAATTATCTGTTGTTATATTTTCGCAATTATCATCATTGTCAGTATTAATTTGGTTATTTTCTGCAAAATCTCCTTCAACATCATCTGCATCAAAATTGCTGTCATCTGAGTCGCCTGATGAATCAATTGGAGGACAGAATGTTGGA
>CALVAW010000024.1 GCA_944325655.1 Candidatus Gastranaerophilales bacterium | reverse complement strand
AGTGTCGCATTAAAAAAGAAGCATCTTTACAGCTTCTTTTTTTAATACGCGCTTGGAGGGATTCGAACCCCCGACCTTTTGGTTCGTAGCCAAACACTCTATCCAGCTGAGCTACAAGCGCAAAATATTAAGTTTTTATACACCATAGCTCCTGAGGAAATCATAGATTTCCACGTCGCCTGTCGACTGCATAATCGCTAAGACTCACCGTCTTATCGATTATCGCACCGGCTTCGCATTTAGCTGAGCTACAAGCGCAATTCGGTTTACCTAAATTCTACAACGTACAAAAAAATATATCAAGCTTACATAACCCAAAAATCATACAACGATAAAATGATGTGAAATATATTTTTTTTAGACTATAATCTTATCAGTAGGGGAAGTTTAATGAAAAAGATAACACCGGTTATATTACTTTCTTTTTTAATAATAGCTCAAAGTGTTTTTGCAATTGAAGAAAATGAAAATGTAACAAAAAAATCATTTTTTAATTTCTTCAAAAAAAACAAAACAAAAGTTGAAAACCAAAAACAAGAACAATCACAAAATAAAAAACAAAATAAATCAAAAAAACAACAATTCAGAATTCAAGAAATCAAACTTCCCGAAGTAAAAACAGGAAAAAGGCTCCCCTTAAATCAACTTTCAATTATGACTATAGACGATTGTGTTGAATATGCTATGACCCACAATCCCAATTTACGTGTTTCGCAAGAAAGAATTAATGCCGCAAAATCAGGAATAGGACAAGAAAGAGCTAATTATGCTCCTAAACTGACCGGCAGGGTAAATTATAATCACAATAACAACAACGGCACAAAAATATTGAATTCACAAGAAAATTCTCTGGGTTTCAATGTCGGAATTTCAGAAATGATATGGGATTTCGGAAGAACAACCGCAAGAATTAATATGGCAAAATATGACACGCAATCTGCTCAATATGACTATGATTTTGATGTTTTAGGCGTTATTTATGATGTCAAAATAAACTACTACAAAGTATTATCCGCCCTTGCAAATCTTGATATATATGAACAAAATGTAAGAATCAACACCTTAAATTATGAGCGTACCAAAGCAATGTTTGATGAAGGTTTAAAATCAAAAATTGACGTTGTTAACGCTGAAGTTAATCTGACAGATTCCAAAATTCAACTTGTAGAAGGACAAAATGTCTTAGAGACAGCTTTAATTGCTCTTAAAAATTCAATGTACTATGAAGAAGACACTGATTTTATAGTTCAAAATACAGAAAACTTTAGCTTTTTAAAAGCCGATTACAGAAAAAAAGTTGAAAGTTTTACAACAATTAAACCTCCCGAAGAAACAGTCAAAAAAACACCTGATGGACTTATTATGTTATCATCAGGAATAGAACATCGAGATATTATCCAAAATTTTGAATTTAAACCGATGACACTTTCAAGAAAAGAAGCTGTAGATGAAGCTCTTACGCTCAGACCTGATTTAAAATCAAACGAAATGCTTGTTTTAGTACAAAATGAATCCTTAAAAGCCATTAAAAAACAATACATGCCTGAAATAACAGGAGATTTAACCTGGGGTTATACAAAAAGCGAATCCACATATTCAAGCCCTCTGCAATTGGGTGCAAGCATAGGATTAGGTTCAATTAATCCTTACGGAATACATTATCAAGTTAAAGAAGGCGAATCATATCTGGACATTGCACTGCACAATGTTAATATATCAAAAGCGGATATTTTTTGGGAAGTTCAAACAAACTACGTAAACATGCGTCAATTAGAAAGAAAAATTCCTTTGATGAATTTAAAAGTCAAAGCAACACTTGAAAATTTTGAACTTGCAGACGGAAGATACAGCGTAGGTTTAAATAATTATGTTGAATTACAAGATGCCCTTGCGAATTACAACAATTCGCAGTTGAATTTTGTAGAAGCAGTGTTTAATTATAATGTAGCAAGAGAAACCTTACTTAAATCAATGGGGGTAAGATGAAAAAAAGATATGTAGCAATTGGTATAATTTCTTTAATAGTAATAATTTCCATTATTTTTATTTTAAAGAAAACTACAGTGAAATATATAACAAAACCGATTAAAAAAGACACTATTGTGCAATATGTTGAAGCATCCGGAACAATTAAGCCAATAAATACCATTGCAGTCGGTACACAAGTTTCAGGAACTGTAGCAAAAATATACGTAGACTATAATTCAATAGTTAAGCAAGGAGATTTATTGGCAGAACTTGATCCTAGTTTATTTCAAGCAAATGTTGATCAATCCAGCGCAAAATTAAGAAATGCAAAGGCAAGCTATGCAAAAGCAAATTCAACTCTTGCATACAAAAGAAATAATTATCAAAGATACAAACATCTCTATGAAAAAAACTATGTTTCAAAAGACGATGTTGAGCTGGCACTTTCAAATTATCTGCAAGCAAAAGCCGAAGTTGATGCAACAAAAGCAGAAGTTAGTGCCGCACAAGCAAGTCTGGATAATAATATGACAAATTTAAGATATTCCAAAATAACTTCTCCGGTTGACGGAACGGTAATTTCAAGAGCGGTCGATGTCGGTCAAACTGTTGCCGCAAGCTTTAATACCCCAACTTTATTCGAAGTAGCTAAAGACTTAACAAAAATGCAAATTGAAACCAGCGTATCAGAAGCTGATATCGGAAAAATTGAAGTCGGACAAACCGCAAAATATACTCTTGACGGTTACCAAGACAGAATTTTTGAAGGTAAAGTTACCCAAGTCCGTCTGGCTTCAACAACTACTAATAACGTTGTAACTTATACGGTAATTGTTTCGGTTGATAATACGGAAGGACTTGTAATCCCCGGAATGACAGCAAATGTCTCAATAATTACGGATGAAGTTAAAGATGCGCTTTGCGTGGATAATAAAGCATTGAAATTTACTCCCGTAGATAACACTCAAAAATATGAAAAACAGGGAATTTGGATACAAACGAAAGGCGGTCTGAAACGCTACAACGTTGAACTTGGAGTGTCAGACGAAAACAAAACACAAATTATCTCCAATGAAATAAAAGAAGGAGATAAAGTTGTTGTGTCTTCAGTCGGAGGAAATTCCAAAAAACAATCAAGAAATATGCGTCCGCCGAGAATTTAAAATATGGAACTGATTAAAGTAAAAAATGCGATAAAAACATATCAAATGGGAGAAGAGATATTCCATGCACTTAATGATGTCTCTTTCACAATTGAAACAGGCGAATTTGTTGCAATAATGGGAACTTCTGGTTCGGGAAAATCAACCTGCATGAATATGTTAGGTACCCTCGATAAACCGACATCAGGAGAATATTATCTTGAAGGAGTGGATGTTTTTTCACTTAATCCTAACCAGCTTTCAGATATAAGAAATAACAAAATAGGATTTGTTTTTCAAGGATTTAATCTAATCTCAAGAACTTCCGCTATAGATAATGTTTGTATGCCTATGATTTATAAAGGAATTCCGGAAGAAGAAAGATACAAAAGAGCAAGAGAGGCGCTCAAAATAGTTGGTTTAGACAAAAAAGAAAATAATATGCCTTCTCAAATGTCCGGAGGTCAACAACAAAGGGTTGCAATTGCAAGAGCAATAGTTAACGATGCCCCTTTAATTTTAGCCGATGAGCCTACGGGTAATCTTGATACCAAAACAAGTATTGATGTTATGGAATTTTTTGTTAATCTTAATGAAAATCTGGGTAAAACGGTTGTCTTGGTAACTCATGAACCTGATATAGCTGAATATACAAAAAGAATTATCAAATTTAAAGACGGAAAAATAGTATCCGACCTTCCAAAAGAAGAGTGGCTCAAGCAAAGGACAAGACAAACATGATAGACTTTAAATCAACAATGAAAATTGCAATAAATTCTCTTAAAGTCAATAAAATGCGCTCTGCGCTAACTTCTTTAGGGATTATTATCGGTGTTGCAGCAGTTATTATTATGCTTGCGATAGGTTCCGGAGCAAATAAACAAGTACAAGAGAACATGGAATCAATGGGCTCCAATCTTCTTACTATTCGGTCTGCAACTGCAAAAACCGGCGGAGTTTCAATGGGAATGGGTACAAAACCTACTTTAAGTATAAAAGATGCTAACGCAATTCAAAAAACTGCCAGAGGAGTTGAAGCTGTAGCACCGGTTATGAACTCAACAAAACAAGTAATGTATGGAAATCAAAACTGGTCAACTACAGTATACGGCATTACAACTCCATATTTATATGTAAAAAACTTCGAAGTAAGCAGAGGAAGAGCATTTACTAAAGATGATGACAAAAATGCAGCTAAAGTCGCTATAATAGGTTCCACGGTTGAAACAGAATTATTTGGAGATGTAAATTCCATAAATAAAACAATAAGAATAGGAAATGTCCCTTTTAAGGTAATAGGGACATTAAAATCAAAAGGTCAAATGGGTCCTATGGATCAGGATGACATCATTTTTATACCGATAACAACCGCTCAAAGAAAAGTTTTTGGAACGGATTTTCCCGGTTCTGTCAATCAAATTATAGTTAAAGCTGCTTCTCTTGAAGATACCAATTTAGCTGAAAAAGATATAGAAGAAATATTAAGACGCAGACACAACCTTGGAAAACTCCAAGAAAATGATTTTGAAATCAGAAATAGTGCCGAATTTCAAGAAAAAATGAAATCGACGGTCAGAACCTTCGCTATTTTACTTGCTTCAATTGCTTCCGTTTCATTAGTTGTAGGCGGAATAGGAATTATGAATATCATGCTTGTTTCAGTTACCGAAAGAACAAAAGAAATAGGTATTCGTATGGCAATAGGAGCAAGAGCAATAGATATTCAAATACAATTTTTAATTGAAGCACTAATTTTATCTTTAATCGGCGGTTTAATAGGGGTAATAATCGGTATTGTAATAGCATTGATAGTGGGCGGAGTTTTTGGAACAAGTATAGAAATAACGCTTCCGCCGATTATTCTGTCGTTTGGTTTTTCAGGACTTGTCGGTATCGGATTTGGATATTATCCGGCATACAAAGCTTCCTTATTAAACCCGATTGATGCACTGAGGTATGAATAATGCTCAATATTTTATCAGTATTCTTAGGTGGCGGTATAGGAGCTACAATAAGATATTTAACTACAAAATTGTGCTTGCATTACTTCAAAATTGGATACCCAGCTACTTTTATTGTTAACATAACCTGATGTTTTTTAATTGGGTTTATATTTGGAATTACGACAAATAAAATACAATTTTCTCACAACATTACTCTTTTTTTAACAGCAGGACTTTTAGGAGGACTTACAACATTTTCAACCTTCAGTCTTGAAGGAATGCTTTTTTTGAAAGAAGGAAAATACCTGCATTTTTTAATATACACTCTATCAAGTATAATTATAGGCTTTGCTGCTATATATTTGGGATTTTTAGCAGGCAAAAATTAACGTTGGCTTAAAAGAGCCTCTACAATTTCTTTAAGAGCAATTTTAACGTGAAAATAACTTAAACCGCCCTGCAAATATATTGCCCATGGCTCTCTAACAGGACCATCCGCAGATAATTCTATTGTTGAACCTTCTATAAAACTACCGCCTGCCATTAATAAATTACAATCATAACCGGGAACCGTATCGGGAATTGGAGTTAAATAGCTTTCAACCGGAGAATTTTTTTGCACCATTGTACAAAAAGCTTGTTGTTCTTTTTCGTTATTAAATTTAATTGTTTGAATTAAATCCGTTCTTAATGTATCGGAAGAAGGAAAAGTATCAAACCCCATATCTTCAAAAACTTTTGCAGCCAATACCGAACCCTTCAAAGCATAAGAAGTAATGCTTGGAGCCATAAAAAAGCCTTGCAAAATTACTCTTGTCTGGTTGTGCATTGCCCCGCCTTCAGAACCTATTCCCGGGGCAGTTAGCCTGCGAGCTGCCATATCAACAAATTTTTTCTTTCCGGCTATATAACCTCCGGCTTCAACTATACCGCCGCCGGGATTTTTTATAAGACTTCCGGCTATTAAATCCGCTCCTACGTCTGTAGGTTCATATTTTTCGGTAAATTCGCCATAACAATTATCAACAAAACAACATATATCAGAATTTTTAGCTTTAACAATTTCAATTATCTTTTTAATATCACTTACAGACAACGGTTTTCTCAAAGAATACCCTCTAGAGCGCTGTATTAATACCATTTTCGTATCAGGCAACAAATATTTTTCAATATTTTCATAGTCAACATCTAAACCATTCTTTAAAGGAACCTCGCTATATTTAACTCCATGGCCCATTAAACTTGTTTCAAAATCATCACAATTTGGTCTTGAACCTATTATTTGCTGCATGGTATCATAAGGTTCACCGGCAATGGAAACTAATCTGTCGTTATATCGCAAAACACCAAAAAGCGCACAAGCTATTGTATGTGAACCTGAAACAAAATGCGGACGAACAATGGCAGCTTCGGTATTAAAAACATCAGCGTAGGTCTTATCCAAAGCTTCTCTACCTATATCATCGTGCCCGTATCCCGTAACGGTATAAAAATGTTCTTCTCCAATTTTATTTTTACAAAAAGCGTCTAAAACCTTTTTTTGATTATGTTCTGCTATTTTATCAATTTCTTTAAAAATTTTTTCAAGCGAAAATTCAGCATTTTCAACTAATTCGCATGCTTTCTCTTTATTGTTCATTGTTCTTAATTACCTATAATTTGTAAATTGCAAAGGAGCATCAATCTCATCTTCTTTTTGTCTTATAACCTTTATAACATCTTGAAGATCATCTCTGCTTTTGCCTGATACTCTGACTGAATCTCCTTGAATTGAAGGCTGTACTTTCAATTTGGTATCTTTAATAAATGTGACAATTTTTTTTGCTAATTCTGTACTTAAACCTTTTTTTAGTTTAATTTCTTGCTTAACATTACCGCCTAAAGCCTTTTCAACTTTTTGAGGATCAAGAATTTTTAAGCTTAAATTTCTTTTAATTAATTTTGACTGCAAAATATCATATATATTTTTCAATTTCATTTCGTCATTAGTAGTTATGGTAATTGATTTATCATCATCCAAAACAATATCAGAATTAGAATCTTTAAGGTCAAATCTTGTCATTAATTCTCTTTTAACTTGATCTATTGCATTAGTTAATTCTTGTTTATCAAATTCGGAAACTATGTCGAAACTTGCATCTTTTGCCATGGTTGCCTCCTTTTTCATCCTTCTAAATTATACCATAAATAACATTAAAACCGACAGATTTATCATTTTGTCGGTTTTAATTTATTTAAACTTTTCTTTTTCTTGCAGCTTCCGATTTTCTTTTTCTTTTAACGGAAGGTTTTTCATATCTTTCTCTGCGTTTAATTTCAGATAAGATACCCGCTTTTTGAATTTTTTTCTTGAATCTTTTTAGGGCAGATTCTATATTTTCATTTTCACGAACTCTTACTTCAGGCATTGATTTCACCTCCTTTGGAGCATTAGTAATAGGTAAAAACATGCTACCATAACGAAAAATCAACGTCAATTAAAATTTAATTATTCTTTTAAAATTTCACTGAATTTATTTAATTCTTGCAAAATGGGTTCAGCCTCATCCTTGGCTTGTTGTTCGGTTTTAATATTTTTTGCAAAATCCATATCACTCTTTGCTTTAACAGCAATTGACAATATCTCAGGTATATTCATTGCTTCGCCGTTTTGTAAGCTTTCATAATAATTTTTTTCATAATTTTTCGGAAGTCTTAAAACCCAATTTTTAGAAGAATTTGTTCCGGGAGTATTATATTGTCGATTTATTCCAAAAAAGTCCATAAAAGAAATTTGAATATTTTTCGTTGAACGGAATAAATCCGCAAATTTAGCTTTCATTGCTTCAATAGGATTTGACAATATTTTTTCTTTAAACTGTTCTCTTTCTTTAGCTCTATTAGGACTTGGATTTAAATACCCCGCTAAATAATCAGGATTCCAAGAATCGGATTTTAAAACATCGCCCTCTTCAACCAACATTCTTAACGGTTTATCATCATGACACCCTATATACGACCAATTTTCCTCAGGAGCATTTTCTCCTCGAGACCAAACAAGACCGCTAATACCGGGTAAATTGTTTTGCTTTCTGAATACTTTATCAAAAACACCCGTCTCATCTGCCCCAAGATCTTCCCAAACAACTTGCGAAATATCTATTCCCTTTTCTTTCAAAAAAGGCAAAATTATGTTAGGTATAATTTTTTGATAACTGTTGTTTTTATCAATTTTCAATTTTGATATGTTACCGCCCTTTAATTTTTCACGCACCGGACATCTTGCTTTCTCACCTTTTTCATTTTCCATTTCTTCATAAACAACGGTTCTTTCGTCATAAATATATGGATCTACAAGTCCCATTGCATGGTCAATTCTAATATTTTCAGCATTTTGCAATGCTTTACTTAATTTCAATTGTAAAAATTTACCTGCAGGTCCCAAACTTCCGTCTTTATTAAATAATTTATTAGGATCAAGAACGGAAATACCCCACAATTGAGGAGTATTTAAAGGGCCGCCCCAAGGAGCGCCTATTTTATAATTCTTTAGAAAAACATCTTCAAAAATTAATTCATCAAACTTTGACGCACCCACAAGAAAATCACTTATATAAACAACTCCGCGGTTTTTATTATCAGCATTAGACTGTTTATCTATTAAAAATTGAGAAAATTTATATAATTCAATTTCTTCTTTATACTCTTTATTCAGTTGATTATAATATTCAACCGCATCTTTTTTATTAGCTTTTAAATTTTTTATAAGATATCTGTCTTTATCGTCCCATAATTTATAATAATCTGTTCCGTTATTCTTTGCTATAACATCTAAAACAGCGTAATAATCAAGCCAGTAGGAATTTTTTTTCTGAAAATTCAAAAATTCTTGATTTAAACCAACTATTTCTTTATCGCCTTCTTTTAACCTGTTTTTAAAATTTTTAAAAGCTATACTTAAAACATTATTTGAAATTTCTTTTGCTTCGCTAAAATCAGTATCCGTACTGTTGCTATCCACAAGAGAAGAAGGATTTTTATATTGAGATAAATCAAAATCACTTAATAAAGACCCGTATTCCGGGGTAGTTAACAAAGAAAAATCTATAAATAAAGGATTTTTAGCAAAAATCGAAGAAACATAGGGGGAATTATCACCGTCATTTAATTCTCCCGTAGGACCTAATTGAACAGAATTAAAACCAAACAACTTAATAAAATCCAAAAACTCTTCAGCCTCATAAGGTGAACCTATTTTTTGCTCAACTCCGCCTTCACGTACGGGAAAGCTGGAACCGTGTATAATCATGGCGCGATTAACTACACCCAAATAATCAAACGCTTTTGTTATTGCTTTATTAAAATATGGTTTTTCTTCTTCTTTTAACGCTCTTTTAAATGTAGCTCTTTGACTCGGCTTTACATTCACTCTGGCAATACAATCTATTCTCATAAAATTTTAATAACATAAATAGCAAATTAAAACAAGAAAATATTTTAACACGTTTAATAAAAATTAAATTTTCTGTTAAAATAAATCTATGCAAGAAACTTTTGAAAAAATAGGAATAATATTTAATCCCGAATTTGAAGAATCAAAAAATTTGGCAAAAAAAATTAGTCAAGAAATAAAAAATGCAAAAATTTTTTCAATTGACAACTTAAAAAATAATATTAACCTTGCTATTGTAATAGGCGGAGACGGAACTTTTTTGAAAGCTTCGAGATTTTACAGCAAAAAAGACACGCCAATAATAGGATTTAACGTCGGAAGATTGGGCTATTTAGCTCAAGCGCACCCAAGCGAAGCGGATTTAGTTATAGAAAAACTTAAAAAAGGCGATTATATTATAGAAAATCGTCTAATGCTAAAATCCAAAAATAAAACAGCTCTGAATGACATAGTAATAAAAGGTCAAAATTGCGCAAGGACGGCAACTTTAGATTTATTTATCAATGATAAAAAACTTTGTTCTTATGTTGCGGACGGATTAATAATTTCAACACCCACAGGCTCAACAGCCTATTCTCTATCAGCAGGAGGACCAGTTATCTCCCCTGATGTAGATTGTTTTTTAATTATTCCGATTTGCCCGCATACTCTAAATACAAGACCTATTATAATTCCTTCAAATGAAAAAATAAAAATAACGGCAAATGAAAAAAAAGAAAAATTAAATATATCCTTTGACGGGCAAGAAGATATAACAACAAGTAATGAAATAGTTATTGAAAAAAATGAAAAATATGCAAAACTCCTGATTTTAAACAGACAAAATAATAAATTTTATGATATTTTAAAAGAAAAACTGCATTGGTCCGTTGCTATAAAAAGATAAAATGTTAAAATCACTTTTTATTAAAAATTTCATACTTATAGAAGAGGCTTTTTTAGAATTCAAAGAAGGCTTTAATGTTCTTTGCGGAGAAACAGGAGCCGGAAAAAGCATTATAATAAAAGCTCTCGACTGCGTATTAGGAGCAAAAGCCTCAAAAGATAACATCCTAAATAAAGAAAAACCCGCATTAATAGAAGCTGTTTTTAAAATAAATGACGAAGAAATAACAATTTCAAGAGAAATAAATTCGCAATCAAAATTCAGACTTAACGGAATATTGACAAATATCGACGAAATAAAAGAAAAGCGACAACAGCTTATTGACATTCATTCACAGCACCAAACATATATTTATATGTCACCAAAAAACCATATTAATCTTCTGGATGATTATATAAGTAAAAAATATCCCGAATTTAAAGAAATTTTAAAAACTTATAAAGAAACGTATTTTGATTTTAAAGAAATAGAAAAAAAATTAAACTTTTTAAAAGAAAATTTACAAAACAATGAAAAAGAAATTGATTTTTTAACATATCAACTTAAAGAACTTGATGATGCGGCAATTAAAGCTAATGAAGAAGAAGAAATCAAAACGGAACTTGATATTTTAACAAACTCTCAAGAATTAAAAGAAAAATCTTACGGTGCTTATTGGGCATTATATGGTGATAATCAAAGCATCATAGAGGGCTTGTCAAAAATCAAATACGAAATTTCAAACTCTGCCGCATTAGATAAAAATCTTTCTGAAACAGAAGAAACGCTCTTTGATGCAATAGAAAATCTTAAAGATTGTGCAAATTATTTAAGAGATTATTCTTCAAATCTTGAATTTAATCAAGAAAAACTGGACGAATTAAACGAAAGACTTTCATTAATTCAAAAATTAAAAAGAAAATACGGTGAAAATCTGGACGACGAAAGAGAAAATATTGAACAAAAGCTTAAAAACCTGACATCAAAAGATAATAACATCCAAATTGTTCAAGAAAACTACAATACACTATTATCTTCTTTGGATTTGCTTGCAAAAAAAATGAACGAATACAGAATAAAAAACGCAAAAGAATTATCAAAAGCAACTGAAGAAAAATTAAAAAATTTACAATTAAACGAAGCAAATTTTGAAATTTCAATAAAAGAAACGCAAAAAGGAGAAAAAGGATCGGATAGCGTAGAATTCTTAATATCAACAAATAAAAATCAAAATTTAATGCCCCTTGCAAAAATTGCTTCAGGCGGTGAAATATCAAGAATTATGCTTGCGATGAAAACTATTTTTGCAAATGTAGACAAAGTCTCAACCGTAGTTTTTGATGAAATAGATACAGGCATCTCAGGTATTACTTCAAATGCCGTTGCATCATCCTTAATTGAACTTTCAAAAACAACTCAAATAATTTGCATTAGTCATCAACCGATAATATGCGCAAAAGCCGATAATTTTATTTGGATTTTTAAAACACATAATGAAAATACAAATATTGAAACAAAAATATTAAATGAAAATGAAAAACTGGAAGCTCTGGCTCAAATGGCAAGCGGGCAAATTAACGATGAAACGGTAGAGTTTGCTAAAACTTTAATTAAATAACTTATTTATTCAGCAATTCTTTTAATTCGTCCGTTACAATTTGCATTGCTTTGTTTGTTTTAATATCTTTCTTTAGTTTTTCGTGTTGATACATTATTGTTGTATGATTTTTTCTAAATTCTTTTGCCAAAACCGGATAACTCAAATCAAGCATTTCTCTTGAAAGATAAATAGCATATTTTCGAGCATTTACAACCTCTTTTGCTCTGGCAGTTGATAATATTTCATCTTCATCAACACAAAAATATCTTGCACAAATTTTTAATATATCATTCACTGAAATTTTCTTTTTTTTGTTCTTTAAATCCAAAAATTCAACAAGATTTTCAATATTTAATTCGACTCCTTCTATTGAAGCTCTTGCGCTTGCTTTATTATAAGCCCCTTCCAGTTCACGAACATTTGTTGAAAATTCTTTTGCTAAAAAAAGAGCAACATCATCTTGTATCGGAAAATTTGACAAGACCGCATGTCTTTTAACAATCTCCATCCTTGTTTCAAGGTCCGGAACTTTAATATTTGCTTCTATACCCCACTCAAAACGGCTTCTTAACCTGTCAGGTATCATCTCGAAAGCCGATAATGGCCTGTCTGATGCAAATACTATTTGTTTTCCCGCATGATACAAAGCATCAAAAGTATTAAAAATCTCCTCTTCGGTTCTTTTTTTACCGTCAATCCATTGTATATCATCAATCAAAAGCACATCAACATTTCTGTGCATATCTCTGAATTTTCGCATTTTTTCATTCAAATCACTCGTATTTTTACAAGTATTCAATGATTCAATAAGTTTATTTCCAAATTCTTCAGCTTTTGTATATCGAACTTTTAAATTAGGAAAATTTCTTAAAATTCTATGTCCTATAGCTTGCATTAAATGTGTTTTTCCAAGACCCACCGACCCTGAAATAAATAATGGATTATATTTTTGCCCCGGAGCTTCAGCAATCATTTGAGCAATTTTATATGCAAATTTAGAATTTTCACCTTCAACAAAATTTTCAAAAGTATATTTTAAATTTAAACCGCAAAAAGAATGCATTTGAGACAAATTTTCCATCTTGACTGCAATTGCTTCATGGTTTTTTTGTTCAACAGTTAACTTTTGCTTTTTCTTAACTTTAACATTTTCATCCAAAACAAATCTTGGAGTTCTTTTTATATTTGTTGCCTCATAAAGAGCTTCTTCAACTTCTTTTAAGTGCTTTTGTTGCAAAACTTGAATACCGAAACTTTGCGAACTTTTTATTAAAAAAATTCCGTTCTCACTTTCTTCAAATAAAGGCAAAGCAGGTTCCAGCGAATTTATCCAAGGACGAACAAAACCCGGAAGTTTTTCAGCTAAAATACCGATAAAATTGTCCCAAGCTTCACTTTCTTTTTTGTTTAATGAACTCGTCAAAAAAGCCGCCATTCCTATATTTTAATATCCAACCATTAAAAAACATAAAATCTTCATGCTTTTTTAGAATATTTTACTATAAACATTTAATGTAGTAAAATTTATTTTATGAATAAATCGGAACTTTTCGATTCAATAAGAAATTTATACGGACTTGTCAGTTATTCATACCCTCTTATTAAAACAGGACGAGCAATTTTACCGTTAAGGTATTTTTTTGAATTAACTCACCTTTGCAATTTGAACTGTCCTTATTGCTATATAGAAAAAAACCGTATTAAAAAAGAGCTTTCCACAAATCAATGGTTAAACATAATTGAACAAATTCCTTTTTGGAGTTTCATAACGCTGGTTGGCGGAGAACCATTAATAAGAAAAGATTTTTCAGAAATTTTATTGACCGCATCAAAAAAAACTTTTGGAAAAGTTAATGTGGTAACAAACGGAGTACTTTTAAATGATGAAATTATAGAAAGCATAATTAAATCAAAAATGCTCCTTCTAAGTGTTTCTTTGGACGGATGGAAAGAAAATCACGATAAATACAGACAAAAAGAAGGAATTTTTAAAACAATAACAGAAAATCTTGATAATCTTAATGAAAAAAGAAAAAAAACAAAATCAAAACTTATGATTGATATTAAAACCATTGTTTTAAAAGATAACCTTGAAGATATTGTAAAACTATACGAATATGCCGCAAAATCAAACTTTGAATTTTTCTCTATATCTTTTTTGAGAAATAACAATCTAAAACAAAACGGAAAATTATATGAAAATTTTGATGAAATTTTTTATAAACCAAATTATCCTGTTGAAGAATATTTTGATTTAAACGAATTTGAAAAAATTTTTCTTGAAATTCAAAAAATCAAAAAACATTCAAAAACACAAATACGTTTTTCACCAAAATTCGACAACAAAGACTCTTTTATAGAACTTAAAAATATAAAAAAATTCTTTAACGAAAACAAAACAAAAAACGTAAAAGAAATATATAAACCTTGCTTATATCCATATTCAAATACAATAATAAATCCAATGGGGGATATTTACCCATGTTTATCATATAAAATGGGAAATATAACGGAACAAAAATTATTTGACATAATTAACAATACAAAATATCGTTGTTTTAGAAAAAATTTAAAATATTCCAAAATATTTTCATCATGCCAAATGTGTTGCGAATTAAAAATTAAATGAGGATAAAAATATGAAAAAACTGCTTACCGCCCTGACAATTATAACTCTTTCCATGGGAAGTGTTTTTGCTCTTGAAGAAGGAATGAGTGTTACAACGCTTCCGACAGGACAAAAAGTAGTAATAAAAGAAGTAAGAGATAATAATATCGTAAAAATTGATACTTGGATTAATACAGGCTCAATTAATGAAGATGAAAAAACATCAGGAATAAGCCACTTTTTAGAACATCTTTTCTTCAAAGGTACTCAAAAATATCCGACGGGAACAATGGACAAAATCTTAGATTCCAAAGGTGCTATAGTAAATGCCGGCACAAGCAAAGATTTTACTCATTATTATATTCAAATTCCCTCTAAAGATTTTGATTTAGCACTTGAGCTCCACTCTGATATGCTGCTAAATCCGATGATTCCAAGAAAAGAGCTGGAAAGAGAACGTCCCGTAGTTCTGGAAGAAATATCGAAAACTAAAGACAGCCCCTCAAACAGACTCTTTGACAATATTTATAAAGCTCTTTATTCTAAATCAAATCATCCTTACCAAAGAAATGTAATAGGCAAAAAAGAAATAATTCAAAATGTAACAAGAGAAGAAATACTTGATTATTATAATAAATTTTATACTCCTGACGCCTATACAACTGTAATAGTAGGAGATGTCAACAAAGAAGAAGCTCTTGAAAAGGTATCAAAAGCGTTTTCTTCAAAACAAAAAAAGAAACAAGCAAAAATCAAATATCCGAAAATTAAACCTTTAGATAAAATAGAACGCATTGAAGATGCAATGGACATTAACAAGACCCACATGATGATTGCATTTTTAGCTCCTAAATTTTCAAATGCAAAAGATAATTATGCACTTGATGTATTATCAGTTATGTTATCTTCCGGCAAAAGCTCAATTTTAAACCAAAATTTAAAAGAAAATAAACAACTTGTCTTATCCGTATCAGCCGGAAATTACTCGCAAAAAGACTCCGGAATGTTTTATATATACGGAACATTAGAACCTCAAAAAGAAAAACAAGTTGAAAATGAAATTATTTCAGAACTGAAAAAAATTCAAGAAGGAGAATTTGATGAATCACAAATACAAAAAGCTAAAAATATAATCAAAACAGACACATATTATTCCAGAGAATCAATTTCAAATATATCAGATGATTTAGGTTATGATTTTACTTTTGCAAATGATGACACATACTATGAAAATTACCTTAAAAACATTGATAAAGTAACCAAAATAGATATAATTAATGTTGCAAAAAAATATTTAACTTTAGATAAATATGCAATTTCAGTTGTTAAACCTACAAATTTCAAAGAAATTTCAGACATAAAAAACTCAACTCCTAAAAAAGAAAATATACTTCTGGAACAAAAGGGAAATGAAAAAAAAGTTTTGCTTGAAAACCAAGCAACTCTGATAACCAAAAAGAAAACAACAAATTCAATAATTGCAATAGATATCACAATAAAAGGCTCTAAAGCTGTTGAAAAAAAGCCGGCAAGCGCATTGCTTGCAGCTCTTAGCGCAACAACCGGAACACAAAATTATACTAATGCAGAGTTTGCAGAATTTTTAGATGAAAACGGTATAAAATTAGGGATAAGTTCAACAAATGATATTTTTGCAATAGTTATTCAAACTACAAAAGACCATCTTGATGACGCGCTGAGTGCATTAGATGAAGTGATAAATAAACCGATATTTTCCGATTATGAAATTAAAAAAATAAAAGAAAGAAAAATTCAAGAACTTAAGGGAATTTCCGATAATCCTTCTGCATTTGTTTTCGATGAATTCAGAAAACTTGCATTTCTAAACTCGATATACGGACAAAATTCCGAATTCATATTAAAAAATATAAATAACGTTTCAAGAGAAGACATCGTTGAATTTTATTCAAAAATTATCAACCCCCAAAATATGTCAATAAGCGTCGTAGGAGATATAGATGAAAATTATATAGCAGAAAAACTTAATTCCATAATAAAAAATAACCCCAAAGGTTCAAAATTTTCATTTTCCAATATGAAATATACGCCATATCATCCGAATAAAAATGTTGAAACCACATTATATAAAAATGAAGTTCAAGCAAATTGGATGGCGTTAGGGTATAAAATTTGCGGAGTATTAAACAGAAAAGATATAGCTACTTTAAGCGTAATTAATTCAATCTTGGGAGAAGGAATGTCATCAAGATTATTTACAAAATTAAGAGAAGAAAAAGGTCTTGCATACACTGTAGGTTCAAGCCTTATGACTAATGTTTTGGATGGAGCATTTGTAGCATACATCGGTACAAACGAAGCAAGTATTAATGAAGCAAAACAAGGTATTTTAAATGAAATTGAAACAATTAAAACAGAAATGGTAACTACAGAAGAATTAAATAATGCAAAAGACAAACTTTTAGGAAAATTCATTTTATCGCTTGAAACAAATATGGATGAAGCAGATCTTTTAAGTTGGTATAGCGCACTCGGCAGAAATTTGAACGCATTTGAAGAATATAAAGAAATGATAAAAAATGTTTCACAAAACGATATAATTGAAGTTGCAAATAAATATTTTTCAAAACCGTATATTTACACCGTAGTAAAACAAAAATAAAAAAATGAGCACACGTCTTTTGTGCTCAGTCATGTTTTTGGTTTATTAATATATAACAAATATATTTATATATGTCATACAAAATATATTGTTATATATTAACTTCAAAATTACTTCTTGTCAAATTTTATCTTATATAAGAAATCAAATTTAATTTTGCAAATTCTAAATTAGCAATCTTATTTAAAGCTTTTTTTTCGATTTGTCTTATGCATTCTTTCGTTACACCGTAAGAATTTCCAATTTCTTCAAGAGTTTTTTTAGTGTGATTATCCAATCCAAACCTTAGAACAATAACATTTTTTTCTTTTTCTTTAAGAACATCCAAAGCCTTTTTGATATCATTTTTTAATTCCGTACTAATGACATCTCTTTCAACATTTTGTTTTTCATCTTCAATTATTTCAGACAAAGTCAGTTCTTTATTATCAGTCATGGCAACACCTGATTCAATCGAAATTGCCCTTGTGTAAACATTTAAAAAAGTATCTATTTTTTCTTCCGATAAATTCAATTTATCGGCTACATCTTTTTTGGAGACTTCTTTTTGAGCGTCTTGTTCCATCTGTTGTTTGGTTTTTTTATATCGAGAAAGAGTTTCTTGGATATATACAGGTATGTTTACGGCGTATGTTTGCTCTGAAATTGCTTTAAACATAGCTTGTTTAATCCACCAAGCGGCATAAGTTGAAAATTTAAAGCCCAAAGAAGGATTAAACTTATCAATTGCGGTAATAAGCCCAAAAATTCCTTCCTGTATTAAATCTGAATTGGTAAGAACCGAAGAAGTAATAGATTTGGAAGCAATTCTTTGAATTAAAGGAATATTATTTTCAATTAATTTATTCCTTGCGCGAACATCACCGTTTTTTGCCTTCAAAATCAACGAAACTTCATTTTCAACCTGATTTTTTACTTCATTTAACATATAAAATACCTCTTTTTTGCAACACAAATCAAACTAAAGAAACATTATTTGTAACCGTAGCTTTAAATTTTAACAGAGAAATGATATACAAATGATATATTTAATATATCATTTAATATTTGTTTTTTCAAGTGTTTTGTTAAGACATGTTAAGTTAAATTCAAAAAAATAACACCGCTATTTACATATCTTAATAAAATAAAAGCCTATTTTACAGGGGTTTTAAGATTATATTAAGAAATATTACAAATAAAATCAGTATTTAGCAATTTTATATAAAAGATATACTTTATATATACAAGAGAGTAATACCATAAAACCCGAGAATATCAAGAAAACCTAAAATCTCCCTTCCAAAACAGGAAGGGATTTCTTTTTAAAAATTATTCAAGACCTATATAATTCTTTAAATTTACGGATAAATTTTTATTTCTGCATAATTTTTTTAATTTAGCAATAGCTCTGGTTTCAATTTGTCGTATTCTTTCTCGTGAAACTCCATATCTGGAGCCTATCTCATCAAGTGTCTTTTTTTGTCCGTTATTGTCGAGACCATATCTCATTATTAAAACATCTTTTTCTTTAGGATTTAATTGATTTAACATTTTTTGAACATCTTCAAGTAAATTTTCTTGAGTTACCTTAGTGTCGGGTGTCAAATGAGAATCGTCAACAATAAAATCCGCAATTTTTGAAGTATCATCTTTTTGGTTAGCAGGCGTTTCAATAGAAATTGTGCTTTGCGAACTTTTCATTAATGCTACTAATTTTGAAACAGGCATATCAACACGTTTTGCAATTTCTTCTTTGGTAGGCACCCTGTTCAATTCAGTAGAAAGCTCAATAGTAGCCCGTTTAATTCTGCTTAAAGTTTCAATCATGTGGACAGGCAATCTTATCATTCTTGATTTATCAGCTATTCCTCTTGTAATAGCCTGTTGTATCCACCAAGTAGCATAAGTTGAAAACTTATACCCTTTAGAATAATCAAATTTCTCAGCAGCCTTCATCAAACCCAAGTTGCCTTCTTGAATTAAATCGAGAAACGAAAGACCTCTTCCTATATATTTTTTAGCTATTGAAACCACTAACCTTAAATTAGCGTTAATTAAAATTTCCCTTGCTTTTTGAGAATGATTTTCTTTAATTTGTCTGGCGATTTCCAATTCATCTTCAAAACTCAAAAGAGGAATTTTACCTATTTGCTGGAGATATATTTTTACCGAATCATCAGCTACAATTGATTTATAATCTTCATGATTTTTTGTTTGTAAATCTTCATCCTCATTTTCTTTGTTTTGAATATCGTTATCTATCTCTAAAAGTGTTTCGTCATCCAAATCATCATATAAAAAATCTTCTTGGAATTTTTTTTCTTCTTGCATTTTTTGTTTCATTTTAATCTCCAAAGACAACGCTATTATACATTATTTTTCGATTTTCTTAAAGAGATTACGGTTTTTGTTTTATTTCAATTTGTCGTTTAGCTTCATATATAATAACAGCGGCAGCTGCCGACACGTTCAAAGATTCAAAATCTGATTTCAATTTTACCGTATAATCAGCTTTATTCAAAATCGTTTTTGATATACCTTTTCCTTCTGAACCCATTACAAGAACAAAATTCATATCTGTATAATCAATTTCATAATAATTGTCTTTTGCTTGCATTTGTGTTGCAATTACCCAAAAGTCGTGTTTTTTCAGTAAATCAATACTAGCCGAAAGACTGGTTGTTTTAATTATCGGAATATGGTTTACAGCACCTGATGAAATTTTTTCAACAACGGCCGTTATCGGTGCACAACGATGGTTAGAAACCATGACTCCATCAAAACCGGCAGCAGCAACAGTTCTAATTATAGCACCCAAATTGTGAGGATCGCAGATTCCGTCCAATAAAACCAATTTTTTATATTTATTTGTATCTCTTTCCAGAAATTCCGACAATTCCACGTACTCTATCGGAGAAACACTGGCAACAACACCCTGAAAATTAGGCTTTTCATCAAAATAATCATTAAATTTTTGTAAATTAACAAAATTTATTTGAATTTTATTTTGAAAAGCTAGTTCGTTAATTTTTTTTAAACGGTTATCAAAAAAAATTTTCTTTTGAAAATAAATTTTATTAAGTCTCTTAGGATTTTTTAACAAAACTTCTAAAACCGAATTTTTTCCATAAATATAGGTATTTTCAGAATTTTTCATAAACTTTGCCTCAAATTATTGTATATAATTGTTAAGTTACTACATTATTTTATTATATTATTGTATTATAAAATAAGAGTAGGATGTGAATAAGTTTAGAATTTTATAGAGATGTTAAATTTTTTATCTTCAGGAAATCAAAAGCAAATTGTCGGAATAGCTTTAACCCCGGGCATCGGACTAGAGGCCGTTATTCTGGACAAAACTAAAACAACTGTTTTAAATTACGGTTGTAAAAAAGTTGAATATAATTTTTCAACAAGAGAAATACAAGACTATGTACAATTTAAAACAGCTCTTGTTGATCTTATGGATGAAATGAAAATTCTTCCAAAGACCCCTGTATACTTAATTTTACCAAATGTATACTTTGATTTCTTGGAAATTCCTCCCGGAATTAGCGATCCTGAAATAAAAACAGCAGTTTTATCAAAAGCTGAAGAATTCTATATATTCAAAAGAGATGAACCTGTATCAGGTTGGTGTGAAGTTATAAATTCTCAAGGCGGTGCACAAAAGAAAATTGCATATACATCCTTCCAAAAAAGCGCAGTTGATGAAATTAAAGAAATCATATCAGATATAGGATTACATCTTATAGGTATAGAAAGTGCTTATTCGGCAACTTTAAGAGGCTTATATATTACAGGATATCTTAATGATATTATCCTTGAAGAGGCTTCTTGGACTGCTATGTTAATAAATACAAACAGCTATACTCTATTCCAGCTCGCAGGTAAAAATCTTATTGACTACAGCGAAGTTCCCCTTGCCATTAAATCTTTTTCTATGGAAGAAGCTTATCAAGCAATTGTTTCAAGCTCTGAACAACTTTTATCCAATTTTTCATCAACAAATTTATTTATCATAAGTCAAACCGATGATATCTGTGCAGAAGTTTTAAAAAGGCAAATGCAGTTTGATAGAGAAATTACAGCCATTGATTCAAACAAATATTCCAAAAAAACTTTAATGGATGTACTTTCAGCAACTGATTATAATGCGGCTAACTCTATGACATTAGGTGTCATTAGCGCTGCAAGTTATAAAAATGATTTCGGACTGATCTTAAATGTTTTACAAGATGATCCGACTGCAAATTTAGGTATATATTTTACAACTAATATTTTAGGAACCAATCTTGAAGTTACAAGCAGTTTGGTTGATAAATTAACTGTTTTAATAATTATATTATGTGCAATAATTTTTGGAATTTTAATCGGTCTTTGTAAATTTGTTGATATACAAGGACAAAACAACATTTCCGACCTCAACAATCAAATACAAACAATTGATGCTCAAATAAATGCGGAAAATCAAGGAGAGAAAAAAGAAGAAATTGACATGAATGTGGTAATAGATGAAATTGCAGCTTCAAATGTTACTACAATCAATTTTTATGATTCTATTGCAACAGATATTCCGAAAAATATTTGGCTTACCAGATACTACAATCAAGCAGGTGATAAAATCTCCGTAAGAGGCATTGCTGAAAGCATTGTAGATATTTATGAATACTATAAAAATTTAAGAATAGTTTCTCCTCAATCTGATATTAAATTAACTGAATTAAAAGTTGTCACTGAAGATATGAAATCAGAAGACAACAAATTTTTAAACAATCTATCAATAGACCAAGACAATGACAGATTATACAGTTTTGAAATATCTAATACGCAAATTCAATTTAATCAAGATGAAGATTCTAGAAACGAACAGACAAAAAATGAAAACGATATTATAATCAAATCAAATACAACAGAAATTGAACAAACGTCTCAACAAATGAAACCTGCAAAATAAGGACTAGAAATGGAAAAATTAATAAAAGAAAAAATTTTATATATTCTTGTAATAATAATTGCAGTTATATTTGGATTTTATGGCACATGGCACTTTGCTTCAATAGCTCTTGCAAGTCATAATGAAGTAATACAAAAAAAGGCTGAACTCGAAACAAAACAAATAAAACTTGCTCAAATAAAAAGACAAAAAGCAAATAATACACAAAAAAAGAAAGAATCCGAAAGCGGAAAAGTAATATATGAAGTATTAGGACAACAATTTAGCCCTGAAGCATCTTTCGGTATAATGTTCGAAAATATTTTATCAAATATTACAAACAGCGGTATAAGAATACGCTCTATAGACTATAATTATCAACCGGCAGATGACAAAGTATTATTTACAAATGTTCCGGGATATAATGCTTGCGAACTTTCTTTTGTTGCAGTAGGAAATTATACACAATTTCAAAAATTCTTCAAAAACATAGCAAAAGAAAGCTATTTAAGTAATATTTATGAAATTTATATAGAACCTTATGATAAAGACAAAACCATTCTGATAGTAAAGTTTAAAGTAAGATTATATACAAAAACAGTATAAAAAACGGGGCTTAATCGACCCCGTTATTTTTTTAAAAATCTATTTTATTACCTTTTCTTTCAAAGTGAACGATTTCGTTAAAATCTTTTCTTATTTTGTTTGTCGGCGTTTCTTCTTTTGCATATCCAAGTGTAATCATAGTTATTATAACTTCATTTTCATCCAAATTAAGAACTTCATTAACTTTTTTCATTAATTCTTCATTTCTCACAGTTGCTTCATTTGATATAGCACCTATTATACAAGAATCAATTCCTAAATCTTTAGCTTCAAGCATCATGTAAGAAACAGCATAAGTCACTTGTTCAACTGTTCTTAAAAGAACCTTATCTTCTCCTAATAATGGTGGGTAAAACATCGGTATATTAAAGATTTTTTCTCTGCCGCTTTCACCTATTCCACGTGCTGCAAGTACTTTACCGAACTCCTCCTTAGACCATCCTTTTTTATCAGCAATACACACAATAAGCGCATTAGCATTTTTAACATGCGGTTGATTACCTGATAATTGCGATAAAAGCGTTTTAGTCTCCGGATTTTTAACAAGAATAAACTTCCACGGTTGACTGTTCATCCACGAAGGAGCTAAATATCCGGCTTTCAAAATTTTTTTCAAATCTTCTTTCGGTATATCTTTTTCAAGATACTCACGCACACTTTTTCTTTTTTCAATTAAATCCAACAACATAAAATACTCCTTATTTACTGTTTTAACAAATTTTATAACCCCCTTGAAGTTTGTTTTTCCAAATATCTTTTTGCATAAAGCAATTGCGGATCAATATTATTAATAAAATCATTATGAGAAAAACTGACAACAAAATCAGGCTCAATTCCTTTTTTATTTATGTCAACTCCTTTAGGAGTTAAATACCTTGCTATTGTCAAATTCATACCGGATTGATTCGGAAGAGAATATATTTTCTGCACTAACCCTTTTCCGTATGTTCTTGTCCCAACCAAAACAGCTCTTGAATTATCCCTAAGAGCAGAAGATAAAATTTCTGATGCTGAAGCAGAATTTCCATCAATCAAAACAACAACGGGGTTATTATATATACAACCGCCGTCTTGCGCAGCATATACATTTTTTTTGCCTTGTCGAGCTATTACGTTAACTATGACACCTTTTTTCATGAATAAATTAGAAATCATTATTGCATTTTGAAACAACCCGCCGGAATTTCCTCTTAAATCTAATATTAAGCCTTTTGAATCTTTAAGACGATTTAGTGCAATTATAAATTCTTTAGGAGTATCGGCACCTATAAAACTGGATACTCTGATATAGCCTATTTCATCAGTTATTTTTTTAGAATCTATTGTTTTTATTTTTATTTCTTCCCTTTTTACGGTACGATTAAATTTTTCATTTCCTCTCAATAATTCTAAATCAAGACTTTCATTAATATTACCCCTGATTAATTGCGCAACATTATATATAGTCTGACCGTTTACATCTTCACCGTTAACCTTTAAAATAATGTCCCCTGAACGAATACCTGCAATATATGCAGGAGCATCTTCCAAAACATTAACTATATATATTTTCCCTGAAATAGAAGCTATATTTATGCCGATACCATACAATTTTGAATTTATAGCACTGTTTTGAGCTAAAAATTCATCTTTTGACATAAATTTTGAATAAGAATCATCAAGGGATGCGAGCATGGAATTTATAGCAACATAAGCATCTTCTTCAGTTTTTATCTCATTAATATACCTTCTTTTCCATCTGTTCCAGTTTTGTTTATTTAAATTATTCTTGTAGTAATTTGTTTTTATTATTTGCCAAGAATCAACAAACAGTTCCTTTGGAGAAACTTCTTCATCATTAATAATATTTACTTGAGAAATATTATTAATTCTTCTTATTTCTTTTATCCTGTAATTATTATAAATAACGGCAAAAAGCACAAGCACACTTGTGAATATTAAAATAAATTTTTTTAATTTATCCGTATTCGAAAAAAAATCTTTAAATTTCATCTTATTTTTTTTCTACACCATTTGCTAAAAGTCTGTAACCGCCACCATATATAGTCTGAATATATTTATTTTTTTGAGAAGAAATTTTATCAATCTTTGCTCTTAGGTGAGTTATATGAACTCTTATAGTATCTATATCGTTATCATCTTCATATCCCCAAACCTCTTTTAAAAGAACTTTAGCACTTACCATAAAACCTTCATGCTGCATTAAAACATTTAAAATATCAAACTCGATAGGTGTTAATTGAGCAGTTTTATCTAAAATTTTAACACTATAACTTTCAGGAATTAAAGTAATATCTCCTTTAGAAAGCACTTCTTTAACTCTAAGAGACGAAAACTCCTCTCCTGCACGATTAAGCAAAGCAATAACTCTTGCCTTCAATTCTTCTATTTCAAAAGGTTTTACAATATAATCATCTGCTCCGGAATTAAACCCTTCAAGCTTATTATTTAATTCACCAAGTGCGGTAAGCATAATAATTGGCGTTTTGGATATTTCTTTTGTCTGGCGAATTTTCTGGGCAACTTCATAACCGCTTATCTCACCCATCATAACATCCAATATAACCAATGAGGGATTTTCCTGCTTCGCAAGAGCAAAACCGCGAACAGGATCAGTCGAATAGGTACATTCATATCCTAAAAGCTCAAGATTAACTTTAATAAGTTCACAAATCGATATATCATCGTCAATTATTAATATTTTATTCATAATAAAATATTATATCTAAAATCAATTAATAAAATTAAAAATTAAAAAATATTAAAAATTCTATAAACTTCTTAAATTTTTCTTTATAGGTTTAATTACATCCAAAAAAAATTTTAATTCACGTTCACTGGAACTTTTTATTATCGACATTAATTCTTTTTCCAGATAATTAAATTTAACATTATCATCAATCAAAAACTCTGAAATATTAATATCTAAAGCATCAATTAATTTAACAAATGTTTGATATGTAGGGTAATTTTGTCCTGCTTCTATCCTTGAAATTTGTTTTTCATTTAAACCTACCAACTCAGCTAATTCAGATTGTGTATATTTTTTTATTTTTCTATACATCTTAATTTTTTGTCCTAAAACTTTTTTATCAGTTTCTAACAATGTCTTATACCCTTATTACTATTTTTTGTAATTTTAAGACATATACATGGGTTTATAAACTACTTAAATGTCTTATTTTTAATTGACAATAGTACATAGATGTACTATTATAAAAACTAAATTAGACACAATTGTCTCAAAACAAATTAATAAAAATATGAAAAA
>CALVAW010000023.1 GCA_944325655.1 Candidatus Gastranaerophilales bacterium | reverse complement strand
CTTTACATTAATATTTACTTTTGTTCAAGAACATATTAAAATTTCTTTTACACTAACAAAATAGATTAATATGGAATTACTCAACAAAACAATAATATTATTTCTGCTTATTATTTTAAATCAAGCAGCAATAGCAATTGAAGAAAAAAATTACAACAAAAAACAAACAGAAAATCAAGAAATAATACATCTTGATATAACAGAAAACGATAATCAAAACAAAGAAAATGAATGGATTCAAAAAGACGCCACAAAAGACAACACGGATACTGAATTTTCAATATTTGATAACCTGATTGACACAGATGAAAACACAGACCACCCATTCAAAATAGAACAAGAATCTCTCTTTGGAAGAATATACAAAAAGAAAATAGAACGAACATCAATACCGTCCTTTTTACTAAAAGATGAACTAACATTCAAATACAAAAAAGGCATTGTAGATAAAATACAATTATACGGTGCATATCAAGGAAATTTTAAATTTAACTTCGAAAACACGGACTATGACACTGAATATGGCTTCGGTTTCATGGAAGCAGGCATAATAGGCGACCTTAAAGATAAAAAAACAAACTTTAAACTGCAATTTAATTTTAAAGAAGGCGAAAACAGAAGCTATTTGCAAGGTCTTATAACCGATGCATATATAATGAATACAGCTATACCTCACCATAAAATCATAGTAGGTAATTCAAGAAATCAAGTTGGTTTTGAAGGCGGAATGAGTTCTTATGTTTTGCCATTTGCCACACGCTCACAAATAGCAAGAACATTTGGAAACACAAGAGCATTAGGTGCAAGAATTGTCGGCAACTACAGCTTAATAGACTATAGCTTAGCCTATAACAGTTCAGACAGATTTTTTAAAGATTTCTTTCCCGGAAGCGAATTCACCGGCTGGGTAAATTTAAAGCCGCTTGGAAAAACCGACGGTAAATATGGAGAAATGGTAGTCGGAGGGGGAATCAATGCGGGTCACAACAACACTGATTACATGGTAAGCGGAGCTTATGCAAGCTACAGGTATAAAAAACTTGCAGCAAATTTTGAATATTCTTATGCGGATGGATACAACGGAACATACATCAGCACTAATAAAGCAGAAGGATTTTATGGAACTCTTATATACAGAATTAATCAAAAATTACACCTGCTTGCAAGATACGACTGGTTTGATCCGGATAAAAATATATCAAATAACGCCCGAAAAGAATATTCTATCGGCGTAAATTACTTCTTAAAAGGACAAGCGGCACGACTTATTTTAAATTATGTATTTTGCAATAATGATAACACCGAAGATTCGCACAGAATAATTTTGGGAACTCAATTTCTGCTATAACGCTAATTTATTAAATATCTGTCCAATTCTTCACGATTAAACACTTCTATACTTTGTTTATTATGAATAAATACCAAACAACTTATGACTGATTTAAACATTGTAAATTCGCTAAACTCAAATTTTCTTCTTAAATCGTCCATGTTTTCAGCCATAAACTCAGTAATAAGCGTTTTATTTTTCAGAGTCAAAGACGTAAAAAAGTCCAAACCTTCTTTTGTTGTAATGCCCTCAAAATAAATTATATCAGGAGCTTGAAATTCAATAAAACGCATCGCTTTATCAAGATTAAATCCTATATTTTCATTAAGTTCGCACTGTGAAACATTTTTAATTTTGTACTTTGCTATAGATTCAAGCGTCATAACATTTTTATTTTTTGGAATTAAATCCGACAAAATTGAATATATTAAATGCGTTTTGCCGGACAAAGATGACCCGCAAATTAATATTACACCGGGGACAGATAAAGCTTGTTTTATTATATCAATTTTATCCGAAGAAATATTTAATTTATCAATAGAAATCGGGGGATGATATATCTTAATTAAAATTCTCTCCCCGCTAATTGTTGGAAATGCCGAAACACTTGCCGTTAGCTCACAATTATTAACATTAAAATTAAGTTTTCCCAGTTGAGGTATTTCAAAAACATTTGGATCCAGCCCGCATAAAGACTTTAAAGATTGAATAAAAGAACTTGTAAGCAAACTTGGTATTACTCCGGTTTCAATAATTTTTGATGACGTCTTAAAATTTACCGCAAGTCCATTTTCGGTATTTTCAAAATACAATTCATGTATATCCTGACTTATTGCTTGTTTAAGGATAGCTCTGAACAAATCCTGTATATGCACTTCCGACAAATCATCATTATGAAGTTCATCATGCCAGTTATAGTTTTTTAAATTATGAGTATTGATGTCTTCAACTTTACTTTTTATATCATAATATTCAGTTATCTTTTTTAATATGCTTTTTTCTGAAGCAATAACCGGATCTATATTTTTCTTTGTTATCTGCATAATTTTATCTATGGAAAACAAATCCATAGGGTCTGCCATAGCAACTGTCAATGTATCTTCTATTATAAATAGCGGCAATATTTTATAATGAAGAGCATCTTTATAGTTGATAAAGTCCAAGCATTTTTTATCTATTGAATAATTCTCTAAATCAACACAGGGGGTATGAAGTTTTTCTTCCAAAAATTTCATTAAAACATCTTCCTGTATCATTTTAGTATTTATCAATATTTGTCCGATATTCGTATTTTGAGCAACAGCAAGCTCGCTTGCATGCTCTATATCGTCATAAGTAACCAATCCATCGCGAACAAGATCGTATTTTAACTTATCAATTGTTTTATTATCTAAAAAACTGTTTTCGTTTAATAAATCCATACTCACCGAACTTCTTACACATTAAGATACTTATTTATCTTTTCCAATACTTCACTAAATTCAAAAGGCTTAGTAATATATTCATCAGCTCCCGTTTCTTCTCCGATAATTTTATCCTCATCCTGACTTCTTGCGGTTATCATAATAATAGGAATATCTTTATACTTATTATCAAATTTTAGCAAACGACAAATCTTATATCCGTTGATTTTTGGCATCATTACATCTAAAATAACCAAATCGGGAGACTCATTTTTTGCCATACTTAAGCCAATCTCGCCATCATAAGCACAAATACACTCAAACCCTTTTGCTTTTAACATAAAAGAAAGAGTTTCAACAATATCTTTTTCATCATCAACAATCAAAATCTTCTTCATTTAACTTCCTCAATTGTCAATCAAAGCTTAGTAACTAATCCGATATCATATATCTTATTAAAGCAATACAACTTTTTTAACATTATATCATATTCACCCAAATTTTCAGCCTCTTTAATCTTTTGACAATATTCAGACAATGTAGCAAATATTGCCTCAAAAGAACCTTCTGAAATCTTAGGTATAAACACAATGTAAGTATTCATGCCATTATTTTTAAACAAAACTTCTCTTGAAAGACAAGAAAAATTCAATAAGTTATTTTCTTTTAATTTTTCAATCAAATTTAGCTTCGGATCAAAATTAATCTTAATAATTCCGGTATCCGGATTATTAGTTAAATTATGCATTAAATCCATCTCAAAAACTTTTAATTCATCAGCAAAAGGTAAAATAACATTAAAGCAAGAGCCTTTCTTCTCTTCGCTTTCAACCCAAATAGCTCCCAGATGAGAATCAATAAGCTGCTTGGTAATAGTCAGACCTAGCCCGACTCCGCCTTTATTTCGATTTAAGGAACTTTCTATTTGAGAAAATTTATCAAAAATTTTCGGTATATCATCTTTTTTAATTCCTATTCCCGTATCTTTAACGCTAATTTTTACATACTTTCCCGAGGGTACAATTTTAGACATTACAAGTTTATTCAAATCAATATCTTTTGCATCTGTAATACCTGCTTCCACGCTTATTGTTCCGCCATCTTGAGTGAATTTAAGAGCATTTGTAACCAAGTTTGAAAATATTTGCTCAATTCTTCTGATATCAGCATAAATTTCGGGTAATTTATCATTTATTTTCAAATCAATTTTAATATTTTTTTGAATTGCAACCTGCAAAAACGTTTTTTGTAAAAGCTCTAGCGAAGGAGTAATGTCGACCAGCTTATATTTATAATCAAGCTTCCCTGTTTGTATTCTTGACAGATCCAATAAATCCTCAATAATGCCCGAAAGTCTTTGAATGTTTCTTTTTGCCATTGATATAAAATTCTTTGCCTCGGGAGAAATTGCACCGGCTTGTTCATTTAACACAATCTCAAGAGAATTATTAATAGGGGTCAAAGGCGTTCTTAGCTCGTGTGAAACTATAGATACAAACTCTGATTTTAATTTTTCAAGTTTTTCAAGCTTTTTATTTGTAATTGTAATTTCTTCATATAATTTTGCACTTCGCAAAGGCAGGGCAACCTGATGCGTAATTGCTTGAAAACAAGTAACGTCTTCTTGAGTAAACGGAATTTTCCTAAAAAGTTCGACGACACCAAAAAAATCATCACCAACTTTAATTGGCGCAAATAAAGAATCAAAACTGATTGACTCTAATCCAAAAACTTGATTTGACCTCATTTGCTTTGTTTTTTGAAAAACCTCAATATCATTATATTCAAATATTCTCGGAATCTCGAAATTACTAAACATGCTCTTATAATTCAATAAAGAACGAATCTTTAAAGCATTCACAAGGTTCTCGCTCGGCATATACATTGTGTTCAAATTAAATACAGGCTTTGAAGAAGAGGAAAATACCAAAACAGAAGAAATGTCGAAACTCAAAGTTTTTTCCATCGCCTCAATCATAATGTCATAAAGTTTATCCGTATTCAACGTTCCTGCAAATTGTGAACTGGTATTATATAAAACATTTAATTGATACAAGCTTTTTGACAATTCCTTATTATTTTCATACAGCCTATCTAATGATTTTTTAATCTTTAGATGAGAATTCAAAACAGCAAGCAAAACATCTTGATTTAAAGGGTATTCAATTAATCCGTCAGCCAGTCCGATAAAATCACAAGATGAATTTTTATCTAAAAGTAATATTATTTGCATATTTTGATTTTGCGATACAGATTTAATTTGCCTGATTATAAATTCACAATTATCAATATTGCTATCCAATACAATTAAGTCCGGAAGAAAATTATTTATTTGCAATAAAACATCTTCAACCAAACCCTCGGCCTGCATTATTTCAAAACCGGAATTAACTAATGTTTGAGAAATATTAATATTATCTTCAGCTTGACCAAGCAATAAATAAACTTTTGTCATAATAAGATTTTAGCAAAAGCACTTTATGACGGCAATTTATGAAATTTTTGTAATATTTATACCAAGTGTTCAATTAAAGAATCCGTATTATCAATCTCATATTCAAGTATAACATCTGCCTGTGTTTTTCTATGAAGCAGCATATCTAAAACAGGTCTCAGATAAATTCTTTCCTTGGAATTTAGCTTATCTCTTGCAATATCAAATAACATTGCTGCAACATCCCATCCGCAATATTTACTGTTTATTTTAAAATCCAATCCGTTTTTTATTATTTTTTCGGAATAAAATTCAACATTTTTAATTTTTAAAAAATTAAATTTTTTAATCAACTCGGAAATATCTGCCAATGCAAGACCTTTGTACATCGCGCAAAAAGCCAATGCCATTTTTAAATTTGAACTGTCATGATTTCTGATTTCAATATAATGTTTTAATCTTACATCAGGAAAACATAAACTCTGATGTAAAATATAATCTTCAATTTGAGCTTGATAGCCCTTATAACCATTCTTTAAAAACTCCGAAAAATTTATTTCCCCGTTTATTAAAATGGTTTCACTGCCTCGAACTATATACACCATAGGAACATTCAATACTTGTTTGATGTAATCTTTAAAAACATTCTTATAATTTGAAAATATTGAACTAAACATTTTTTTATAGAAAAAATTACATCTTTCACTCCCTGTATGAAGCCACGCATAAGCACGATTTGTCTTATTGGAAGTTAAGATATTATTTTCAAGCGGACTATTTGCAGATAATGCTGTCATAAAAGGCATAATTAAATTAAAAAATTTCAACTTTAAATAAGCATCCTTGCTGTCATAAAAGTCAACATTAACCTGAATGCCCGCAGTCTTTCTCATCATCACGGGACATAATTTACCTTCTTTACAAGAAGGCAAATAATCTGCCATGATTTTATAACGATTCTTATCGATTATCTTAATTTTTTCTAAGCTATCTTTCGGATTTATACCATAACCCAAAAAAACAACATCATAAACAGATGCAATTTTATCCAACAAATTTAATATCTTTTCAGCTTCGGATTGAATGTCCACTATATTATACAAAGGCAAAAGACTTAATTCTATTTGACAACCCGGCTCAAGAGAAATTGATGTAGAAAAATTATCTTTAGCACCAATTAAAACACCGGAATCATATATCAGCTCCCATTTTAAAATTGAAGCAAAATTTTCGATTATTTTAGAAATTTTTTCATAACTCGCAACACTCTGGGTCTTTTTGTCAAAACTTATTCTTTCATATTCAAGTCCAAATAATGACTTTCTGTTTTTATCTTTAAAATATAATTTTTCTATATCTGAAACAGTAAGCTTCTTTGAACTTTTATGCTTGTTGTTATTGCTTTTAGACTCAAGTTTTTGCTTATTTATATCAATTGTAATGTTTTGCATATTCAAATCTTATCATAAATAATAATTAATCAAGTTATACAAACTACCTAATTCAAATTTTGATGATAAGATTAATATATGAACTTAAATTATATTTTGAGAGCAAAAAAATTCAAAACAAAAAAATCACTTGGACAAAATTTTCTAATTGATTCAAATGTCATAGAATTCATTGCAAATGAAGCAAATAATGAAGATGAAATATTGGAAATCGGCTCCGGCATAGGTTTTGTTACTGAACAATTAGTTCAAAAAGCAAAAAAAGTTATTGCTGTTGAAATAGATAAACAAGCAGTGCAAATCTTAAAAAAAAACTTATCAAACTATAAAAATTTTTACCTGATTGAAAATGATATTCTAAAAACAAACATTAACGAACTGCCGTTTAGCGAAAATAAAATTAAAATAATTGCAAATATACCCTACTACATTACAAGTCCCATTTTGGTTCACATGCTGGGAGAAATCGATGATATAAATCATAAAAACCGCAATAAAATTAGTGAAATGATTTTAATGGTTCAATATGAAGTAGCAAAAAGAATTGTCGCAAACGAAAATTCGCACGGAAAGGAATATGGGGGACTTTCTATATTATCTCAAATGTATTGCGACGTTGAAATAATTAAAATAGTTCCAAAAGAGTGTTTTTATCCGATTCCAAAGGTGGATAGCGCTCTTGTTAAATTTAAAATCAACGATAAACCAAGATGTAACGTCACAAAATTATTAAGAAAAACAGTAAAAGCAATCTTTTCCGCCAGAAGAAAAAATATAAAAAATTCACTGGTAAATGCCGGATTTATAAATGCAGAAGAAGCTCTCAAAAAAGCAAACATAGAAAAAACAAAAAGAGGAGAAGATTTATCAATTTTCGAAATTCAAAAAATTGCAGAATCGCTTGAGGAGTTTAACCAATGAAAAAAATAAAAATACAATGTCCCGCAAAAATAAATCTTGATTTAAGAGTTTTTCCAAAAGACCCGAAAAGCGGTTATCATCCAATAAAAAGCATAATGCAGACCATAAATCTTTTAGACTACATAACCCTTGAAGTAAAAGAAGGAAACGAAATCAAACTATCCGGAAACTCCGAAGAAATACCTTACGACGAAACTAATCTTTGCTATAAAGCAGCTGATTTATTTTTAAAACAAATCAAAAAAAATCTGTCAGTCAATATATACATAGAAAAAAATATTCCTGTTTGCGCGGGATTAGCGGGCGGTTCAACAAATGCGGCAGGCGTTTTATACGGATTAAACAAACTATTGGATTACCCGCTTATTAAAAGTGAAATTGATAACTTAGCATTAAATTTAGGTTCTGACGTAAATTTTTGTCTTGTCGGCGGCACAAAATTATGCACAGGCAGGGGTGAAAAAATTATTGAAATGCCTTTTTATAATTTCAAATTATCACTAATTAAACCGAGAAATCTCAAAATTTCCGCAAAAGAAGCGTACGAAGCTTTTGACAAACTGAAAAAAGAATCTAATATGAGAAATGATTTGGAATTTGCGCTATTAAATTCAAATAAATATCCCGAATTAAACTATCTTTCGTCGCTTGGTTTTCAAATGTCAGGCTCAGGGCCTACATACTTTCTAAGAGACAAAAACATAAATATAAATGATGAAAATTATATCGTTATAAACGGTTTAAATTCAGTTAATCATGGTGTAATTGAAAAAGAACTATAATAGTTCATCTTCAATTAAATATCTTGGTCGCCTTTTTACTTCTCTGAATATTTGACCTAAATATTCGCCTACAATACCGACACAAAATATTTCAATTCCCCCAAAAAACGAAGTCAAAATTATAGAAGTTGCCCATCCATCAGGAGAATCATTATAAAATAACTTTGCAAATATAGCCCACAAACCCATGGTAAAACCAAAAATCATACAAAAAATACCCAAAACACAGATTAATTTTAAAGGCACTATGCTGTATGAAGTGATTCCATTAACCGCCAATGCAGTAAGAGAAATTAAATTAAACTTTGATTTTCCAACATTTCTTGGCTTAACATCAAAATAAACATTTGTTGTGCTAAAACCTATTTCATGAAAAAATCCTCGCAAAAATAAATCCGTTTCTTGAAACTTTTTTAAAACTTCAAGCACCTCGGAAGAAACAAGCCTATAATCAGAATGATTTTTAGGAATTTTTACTCCTAAAATATTCATTAATTTATAAAAAGCAAGAGCGGTAATTTTCTTTAAACAATCATCTGTTTTTCTGTCATTTCTAATGCCAAAAACAATTTTATAGCCTTCATGATATTTATCAATAAATTCTTCAATTTTATTTTCGTCCTGTTGTAAATCTGCATCTATCGTGACTACTGCGGAGCAACCGATTTTTTGAGCGCCCAGCATGCCTGCAAGCAAAGCTTTTTGATTACCAAAATTACTTGAAAATTTAACTGCTTTAATTTTGTTTGGATGTCTGGCAACAGCTTTTGCAATCTCTAACCAAGTATCGTCTTTTGAACCGTCATCCACCAAATAAATATAGCTTGAATCTGAAATTTTTTCTTTCTTCTCTAAATCAGATAATATTTCAAGCAATCTTTCAGTTGTCGGTTTTATAAGCTCCTGTTCGTTAAAACAAGGTATCGCTATTGCTAATCTTGTATCTTTTGCCATATTTCACTCCCTACCTTCTGATGTTAACATAAAATTGTTTACCTTGTAAAATAATTTATGATAAAATCGGCAATGAGGCGTATATGAAAAAATTTATATTAAATGCGGATGATTTAGCAAAAAGCATATATCACAATAATGCAGTACTTGAAGGATACAAAAAAGGTCTCTTGAAAAGTGCCAGCATAATGGTTAATATGCCGGAATTTCAAGACGCAATAACAAGAGTAGTTAAGCCAAATCCAAAACTCGCAATAGGAGTTCATCTTAATTTGATAGAAGGAAAAGCGCTCAATAAAAATCTAAAAACTCTGTGCAATCAAGACGGGGATTTTAATAACGGATATTTAGGACTGCTTTTAAAATCTAACAATAAAAATTTTTTAAAAGAAGTTGAAACAGAATTCAGAAGTCAAATTGAATTGGCAAAAAAACACTTAGAACCGACTCATATAGACTCTCATGTACACATACATTCAATTCCTTCTATTTTTAAAATTACCGCAAAACTCGCAAAAGAATATGACATTAATCAAATAAGAACTCAAGCGGAAATTCCTTATTTTGTCAAAGAGGAAAAAAACTACAAAAAATATCTTATAAATTTAATAAAAGTATTTTTACTTAACTACTTCACACTAAAAAACAGAACTGTTCTAAAAAAATATGACCTCAAAACAAACGACTATATATTAGGAGTCGGATATACAAGTATGATGAGTTCATTAACCATACTTGAAGGGCTAAAAACCATAAAAAAAGATTGTACGGTTGAAGCCCTTATACATCCTGCAATATATCCTGATGGAACGAAAAATTCCCATACAAGAGAATTTGAAATAACACAAGATTCAATGTTAAAGGATTTAATAGAAAATATGGGTTATGACATATCTAACTATATGAAAAATCAAAGTAACATTTCACTTTTAAATGTTTAAAATAAATGTTATAATCAATTCATATTTTATAGAGGAATTAATTTTTTATGCTGCAATCAGTACCCAATGCCATCAAAAACGCTTTTAGAGGAAGTTTTATAAAAAAAATATGCAACTATCTTCACGATTGTGTAAGAGAAGAAGTCAAATCATCAACCTTTAGAAATCTAAAGGGAGATAAAGAAAATAAATGGGCTTTTTTGGAAGGTGAAGAAAAAGTTTTTACAAACTTTGACACACCGCTAACGCTTAATGGAACAAACAGTTACCTTACAGAACTTATGATTCAATCCGAAATGAATCAAAAAGATAAATATCTTATATACGGCTTTTTATTTCTGGTAGGTAAAAATGGCAAATCCAAAAAAAATAATGAATTTTTAACTCCGCTTTTATATGCTCCTGCAAAATTAGAAAGAGTGGGCATAAATCTTCAACTTTCCGTTCAAGAAGACGTGCTGTCGCTAAATACGGGGGCTATAGCACAACTTATACAAAGAGAGGACGAACAGGAAACAGACGCCATGCTTTCCGGATTATTGGATGTTGTGCCGTCATTACCCTTAAAAGAAGATGAACTTAATATTTTTCTTACTACTCTTAAATCCCTTGCGCCAAGCATTCAAATTTCTCTTAATATAGGTGCAACTGCGGATATTAAACAAAATGAAACAGACTTTTATAGCAACGAAACAACGATTGAAGATATTGAAAACGGAAACTTTGATTTTGATTCAATAGAAGCAATGCAAAACGCTCCAAAAGTGAAAGTCGACACATTAATTCTCGAACGCACACAAGCTGTGATTCTCACAACAAGACCGACAGTCACTGCAGGAGTGTTGCATGAATTAATGCAGATAGCTGAAAAGCCGTCAGGAGTACACAGAGAAACGGTTCTAAATGTTATAAATCAAGAATTCCTTGAGTCAACAGGACAATCAGAAATAAAAATAGAAGAAAATAATCTTAAATCTTTCTTTCCGATTACACCCTTAAGTCTTTCCGACTCTCAGGAAGAAGTTATAAGAAAAATCGAAGAAAATGATTTCTTAGCTGTATACGGACCTCCGGGCACAGGAAAAAGTCAAACCATAGTCAATGTAGCAGCACATTTAATTGCTAACGGAAAATCCGTATTGGTTGCAAGCAGAATGGATAAAGCTGTAGATGTAGTAGCAGAAAGGCTAAATGAACTGAATGCTCCTTATTTAGCACTAAGAGCAGGAAGAGCAAACTATCAAAGACAATTAAATGCGGAATTGCAAGAGCTTTTATCAAACAAAGTAGAATTGAACGGTGACTATAATGACAATATGACCGCAGATACAGACGATATGAAAGATTTATTAAAAGACATAAAACGTCTCGAAGATGCAGCTTTATCAATAATAGCTCTTGAAAAAAAATATACCGAAATATATGATGAATACGAAGATGCAAAAGACTCAATTTCAAAATTGGTATTAATTATCAACAAAATAAAATTTGAACAATTGGAAGAAGCTAAAAAAGTCTTTTCAATTATCGAAGAAATAGAAAATAAATATAAGAAAAGTTTCATCGACAAAATAAAACTTTTCTTTGATTACAGAAAAATTAAAAAACTTTTAAAATTACATAAAGTATTAAACGAGGAAATACTTAAAAGGCTTCCTTACGAGCTTAATGTTGCTATGGAAGAAGCAAAATTAAGACAAATTGAAGATGAAATCAATTCAAAAGGAAATTTACACCAAATTTTAAGAAGAATCAAAACGCTAAAATCAAAACAAAAAAAATTAGCCACAGATATTCTGAAAAACAAAAGAAGAACTGCAATAAAAAATATATTATGTGATGCATCAAAAAGAAGAAGACTGATGATTCATGCTAAATCACTTGTTTCAAGAAAAGCTAATTTACAAAACAGAGTTCTTGAAAAAGAAGATTTTAAGCCGCTCTTAAACGCTTTTCCTTGTTGGTGCACAACAACTTATGCTATTTCAAACAGCCTTCCCTTAAAACCTGCAATGTTTGATGTGGTAATAATTGACGAAGCATCTCAATGCGATATAGCCTCTTGTATTCCGGTATTATACAGGGCAAAAAAAGCAATAATAGTTGGCGATGATAAACAATTACCCCATCTTTCGTTCCTTGAAAAAGCAAAAGAACAAAGTTTCTTAAATCAATATAATATTGATGACAAATATCAATTAATGTGGCGTTTCAGAGATAATTCAATGTTTGATCTCGCAAATTACTACTCCACAACTCCGGTGCTTTTAGATGAGCATTTTCGTTCGAGCGCTCCAATTATAGAATTTTCTAGCAACGAATTTTATGGCGGAAAAATAAAAATAATGAGCCCGAACATAAACAATAAAGATATTGTTGAGCTCAGAATAGTGAAAGACGGAAAAGTTGACCATGATGCAACAAGAAATGTGCCCGAATGCGAAGAAATAATAAAAACAATACAAGAAATAATATTAAATGACACACAAAATGAAAAACCGACTTCTATAGGCGTAATTTCACCTTTCAGAGCACAAGTTGACTTAATCAAAAAAGCAATTCTTAAAGTTTTTGACGGCGATACTATAATAAAACATAGGTTAGATGTCGGCACTGCCCACACATTTCAAGGTGATGAAAGAGATGTAATGCTTCTTTCATGGACATTTGCACCAAACTCACATTCACAAAGTCTTATATTCGCTCAAAAACCAAATCTTTTCAATGTTGCAATAACTCGTGCAAAATATAAATTAATAAATTTCATATCAAGAGACATAAACGAACTTCCGGAAGGTCTTTTAAGAAATTACCTTGAATATGTCAAAAAAATCAACAACAATCAAAGAAAAGATATATTTAAAAATCAATTCGAAAAAACAGTTTTTGAAGAAATCTCAAATGAATTTCCAAGCTTGCAAAAAGAAGGAAAAATTATGGCAGGCATAGAAATGGGTTCGGTTAATGCAGATATTGTAATAAATAAGACAGTCATAGAAATTGATGGCGTAGAAGACAATATAAAATGCAAATTTAATGACATGAAAAAACAAGCAATAATGGAACGTTGCGGATATAACGTCATGAGAATTACAAAAAGAGAATGGATGATTTCAAAAAATGCTTGTCTGGATAGAATAAGACAAAATGTTTTTAATGAATAATAAAAGACCTGCCAAATGCAGGTCTTTTATTTAATTAGTTATATTTACTTATTTAACATCTGTTTAATGCCGTCAATAGAAGAAAGAATTCCCGTAGCTTCATAAGGCATATAAACAACTTTATTGTCCTGACCTTTTGCAATATCCTGCAAAGATTCAAGATATTTCATGGCAATTAAATATTTATCAGGTTGCCCCTGATTTTTAAATGCATCTGTTATTCTCTCAATAGCTCCTTTTTCAGCATCAGCTTCAATTAACCTTGCTTGCGCATAGCCCTCTGCCTTTAATATTTCAGCCTGTTTAACACCTTCAGCTTGATTAATTGCAGCTTCTTTTTCACCTTCCGCTTTTAAAATAGCCGATTTTTTAAGACCTTCTGCTTCCAATATTGCAGCACGTCTGTCGCGTTCTGCTTTCATTTGTTTTTCCATAGCAGACTGTATATCAACAGGAGGAATAATATCCTGCAATTCGACTCTATTTACCTTAACGCCCCACTTGTTAGTTGCTTCATCCAAAATAGAACGCAATTCAATATTTATTTTATCTCTTGAAACCAATGTTTCATCCAAATCCAGTTGACCTACCAAATTTCTCAAAGTTGTTTGAGTTAATTTTTCAATAGCCTCAGGCAAATTTTGAATTTCATAAACAGCAGATTTAGGATCAACAATTTGAAAATATAAAAGCGCATTGATACTTATCGAAACATTATCCTTTGTAATAACTGTTTGACGAGGAAAATCATAGACTGACTCTCTTAAATCAATTCTTGTTTTCTCCTTAATATAAGAGTATGTTTGACCGTCATAACCCTTTTGAACAATTTTCCATGCCACTCCCCTGGGAGCTTCTATTATAGGTACAATGAAATTCAAACCCGACTCAAGTGTTTTTTTGTATTTACCTAATCTTTCAACAATAACGACCTCTGCTTGTTGAACAATGATAATCCCTTTAATTGCAAATATTAAAACCAATGCAACCAGAAAAACTAAAAAAATAAACAAATCTAATCTCCTTATATAAACTTACTGTGCTTTTTTTACATACATTATAATGCTTTCATAATTAACAATTTCTGCTTCTTGACCAACTTCAATAATTTCATCATCAAGCGTTCTTGCTTGCCATCTTTCATCATAAATAGATATTGCTCCTGAATTTCTATCCACTCTTTCAACCACCTTTGCCTTTTTGCCGACATACTTTGCACAAATTCCTGTCTGCTGCTTTTTATTTTTTTCACATTTAACCAAAAGGGGTCTCAACGTATACATCAATATTACGGATAATACGCAAAAAATAACCGTAATTATAACAATATCGGTAATGTATAAAGATAAAACAGCGCACACAAAAGCGGCAATTGCAAAATTTAAAAAGAAAATTCCCGGAATAATCATCTCAAGTATTAAAAATGTAATACCAAAACATAATATAACTTGCCACATATAATATCTCCTCGTAAGTTGATATTATATATTATATTATATTTTTAAATTTTACAAAATTATTATATTTTATTAAGCTAAATTGCTATACTTTAAAACAAATCCACAACTTTTTCTAAAAACGAACGTTTATCAACAGTGAGATATGTGCCGTCTTCATTATAAAAGTTTTCAATTTCATAAACACCATCCGAATCATCGTCAAAATGCTCTGATAACTTGCCTCCGTCAATATTATAAAAAGCTTCATATTCGGGATTTCCGTCAGCATTTTCATCTCTGTTTGTTTGTCTTAAAGTACCGTTTTCATAATATAAATTCACAAGATTGGATAAATTCTTGTCTTTATCATAATTACCGCTTGTTATTCTCTTATTTATACCGTTAGTTTCAGTCTCAATAAATTCTACATCACCGTCTGAATTGCCGATTTTATCAGTTGTAATTGTAGTTGTACCATACTGTTGAAATAAACTGTCCGTCCACATTCCGTTATTGTATTCGGTCAATACTTGTTTATATTGAACGCCTGAATTTTCAGGAAAAACACCAGTAGTAATTGTTTGTTTTCCGTTAGTAATAAAATTAATTTTTAATTCTGTATCCATATTATCCTCTCAAAACTCTCTTATAGAATAATAAAGTTTTTTTAGGATAAAAAATTGCCTTTTTTAATATTTTTTCTTAATACACGAAGTTTATCTTTTTGGATTTCACACAACCTGTGTGATTCAATTGCTTTTGTAATTCCTTTTAATACAACCCAAGGCATTATTTTTGAGCGACTTATATCTTTAGCGCATTCATCAAAATGTTTAACGAAACAAACCGATAAACACCAAGCAGCCGCCATTTTAGCATAATAAGAATTATTGTTGAAAGTCTTTAAGCAGTTAAATACAAATTCGTAATCATTATCAACAAAATACATCAACAAAATAACAAAACAAAAACGAAGCTCATATTCTTTATCTGAGCTAAGATATGTTTCCAGCATTTTTTTTATTTCATTTTTGTCAGACATGATTGATTTAATTGAAGAACAAAAAGTATCACAAACAGACCAACAATTAATTTTTGGAATAAAATTTTTAACAAAAAACAAAGCGTCGCTATAATTTTTTATTTCTCCTATTACCATTGCCTCTATCATAATTAATTCAAAAAATTGACAGTCATTTTGAGTCAAAAAAAGTTTATAATCAGATTTAGCAATTCTTTTTGCAATTTTGCGCAACAAAGGCAAACGAACGCCGACAATGCCTTTCACATCAGGAAGCAAGCTCGATGAGAATAGTCTATATCTTTCATCAGCCAATTTGATAAGTTCATTTTTTAAATCAGATATCATAACAAGTCAACTATTACAACTCCGTCTTTTCCTTCAGTTTCGTCTCCATAACGAAATTTAGCCACATAGGGCGAACTTTTCAAATAATCATTCACGGCACTCTTCAGCGCACCGGTACCGTAACCGTGAATAATTGTAACTTGATTTAATCCTCTTAAACTTGCTTTGTCTAATTTCTCGTCCAAAAAATCAATAGCTTCTATAACGCGCATCCCCCTTAAATCCAATCTTGACAACAAACCATCATCATTATCAAAAGAAATTTGGGTTTTTTTCAAATGAGGTGCAACTTTTTTATCTGTTTTAGCTAAATCAGTTAACTTAACTTTTGATTTAATATTTCCTATTTTAACTTCTACAAAACCTTTTTTATCCAAAGCACTATTTAATATGACAACTTGGTTTAATTTTTTAATTAAAACATTTTGACCGATTTTTAAATCATTCGGATTTAATTCTATATATTTTTCTGAAAGTTCATCATCACTTTTAGAAAATTCTTCTCTTATAGCATTTTCAATTTTATTTAGACGATTATACGCTCTCATTGCAACTTTAACTGATTTTTCTTTTCTTATTTCATCAACTATTTCCTTAATTTCATCTCGCGCAACATCAAGTTGATTTTGAAACTTCTTTTTAAAATTTTCCAAAGATTTTTTCTTGTTTTTTTTCAATTCGTCCAATTTAAAATCTAACTCGGATTTTGTTTTTTCGGTCTCCTGCAAATTTTTGTTCGCTTCTTGTTCTTTTTTTATCAATTCTCTATTTGTTTTTTCAATTTCTGCAAAAATTTTAGAAGAATCATTACAATTTTCATAAAAATATTTTTTAGCAAGACTAATGACTTCTTCTTTCATTCCAAGCTGAGAAGATATATCAATAGCATTTGAAGTTCCGGATACACCAAATACCAGTTTATACAGTGGTTTGAGAGTATTTGTGTCAAACAATACCGTAGCATTTTCAAAATAAGAATCAGAATATTTCAAGGATTTTAATTCACCAAGATGCGTTGTTATAACCGCATTCGCATTTTTTCTTGCAATATATTCCAAAATACTTCTCGATAATACTGCTCCTTCCAAAGGATCCGTTCCGGAGCCAAGTTCATCTAAAAGAATTAATGAATCCGAATTCATTTCGTTTAAAATTTCTGATATGTTTTTTATGTGCGCACTAAAAGTAGAAAAACCTTGTTCAAGACTTTGCTCAGTAGAAATATCACAAAATATATTTTTATACGGATAAATTTTTGCGCCTAAACAAGGGATATGCATTCCGGCTTTTGTCATTAACACTAATAATCCGACCGTTTTTAGCGCAACTGTTTTTCCGCCTGTGTTAGAACCTGTAATCAGCACAATACCGCAATGATTGGAAGAATTAACCCCCAAAATAAAATCATTTTCAACAATTTCTTCTTTAATACCAACCAACAAGGGATGTCTCATTGCCTGAATGTCGATAATCTTTTCTTCTATAAGTTCTGCTCTTTGTGCTTTTAAAAAAACAGAATATTTTGCTTTTGCAAAAACAACATCCAAATTAACTAATATATTTTGATTTTGCAAAAGTTCATTATAAATATTCTTAAATTTATTTGATAAATCGGCTAAAATTCTCTCTATTTCAGCCTTTATTTCAATATCAATCGAGCGTAATTTATTTGAATAAGGAACAAGAACAGTCGGTTCAATAAAATATGTTAAATTAGTAGAAGAAACATCATGCACAATACCTGCTACTTTATTCTTGCAACTGGCTTTTACCTGAAAAACCGGTCTTTCTTCTCGCATTGAAATAACAGTATCTTGAAGATTTTCAACAAAATTGTTATTTTGAAGAAGAGCGTTAATTGCATTTTTTAAATTTTCTTTATTGTCTTTATACGCCAACCTCAATGATTTCAACTTATTACTTGCACAATCTTTTACGTTTAATTCTTTGTCGAATATTGAAAATACTTCATCTTCAAATTTTTTATCAACATATAAATTTTGAACAATTTTTAAAAAATTGTCATATTCAAATTTTGATAAAAAATTCTTAACAAGTCTTGAGGTTTTGAGATTTTTAGCAAGTTCAATTATCTCATAAGCAGATAATGTACGATTTTTAAATATCTGTTCAATATCAACAAATTCAACTACAGGAATTGAACTTTGAGAATTTTCAATAATTTTTTTTGCATTACTTGTTAAATCTAAACTATATTCAATTTGAGGCTTTAAATCATGCACCTCAAGATTTAGACAAGCTTTCTTTCCAAGCAAAGAAACCGCAAATTTAGACAAGCTAACAAGCACTTTATCAAACTCAAGTGCAAGATAGTGATTATTTAACTTAACTTGTTCAGGCTCATTAAAATTCATATTTTAATCTTATCAAAAAATCAAAAAACATTTTTATATATTTTTACATATGGTATATAAAATTTTCAATTTTTCTATGGAAAAAGAATTAATGGCAGCTATAAGATTTTTTCTAAGTTCGTCTTTTATTTCTTTTTTTGATTTAAAAATTTCAAAATCAAATAAATCAGACATACTGCATTCGGCTATTTTTACAATATTAGATAATGTTTTAGGGCTAGGAAAGCTTTTCCCAAGCTCAATTAAAGACATTTGTCGCTGCGTAATTCCAATTTTTTCAGAAAACAATTCCTGAGTTAAATTCAACTTATTACGCTGCTCTTTAATCTTTAACCCAAGCTTTTTTTTAAGTTCTGTTTCATTCATTGCAAACAAATTATATGCCTTTATAATTCTTTTATAAACATACTATCTTATTGTAAAAAAAGAATAAATATGATATAAAATTATGTATGACAACATGATATATTGAATTTTGGAGTTTATTTTGTTCAAAAAAACCTTAAAAGGATTCACGCTGGCAGAAGTTATGATAGTGATAACAATAATCGGGATTTTAAGCTCAATACTTTTACCAATAGCTATACAATCCACGCCTGATGAAAACATTATGAAGTTTAAAAAAGGCAATAATATACTAGCCAAAGTTATAACAGAACTCGTAAACAGCAACAAATACTATTCGGAAGGCGATCTCGGGAAAAAACCCGACGGAAGCCTGGTACAATCTTACACATATTTCTGTAAAACATTCGCTGAAATTATAAATGTGAAGTCAGTCAACTGCTCTGAACACAAAAGTCCCGAAAAAAGAAATGAACACATAATTCAATTAAAAAGCGAATACGGTATCAGCCTAGAAGAAGCAAAAAAGGCAGTTGACGCAGCATGTAAGAAATATGAAACAATCATTAACGCAGAAATAGAATTAACGGACGGAATAATATTTTATCAAACCCACCCAAACTATCCCTTTGGGATGGAATATTCGCAAGCTCTTGAAAATTCCGAAGACGAAGAATACGTCGGATTTTGCACGAGATATCCAAATCATGAGATCTGCCAAAAGGGATATAGATTATTTGGAAGCACCGCTTTTGTTGATGAAGACGGCTTCGATAGAATTTATAAAATTTTTTGTATGGATATAGATGGAATAAACAAAAAAGAAGACCCTTTCGGTTATGGCATCCGGGCAGACGGAAAAATTATAACAGGAGCAAAAGCGGATGAATGGATTAAAAAAAATATTCAAGGAGAAAATAAATAATGAATAAAAAAGAAAAAATAATAGCAATTTGCTTTATTATTTCATTTATATCAGTAATCATTTCAAGTATCTATACAATCAATTTAAATAAACCAAAAAATAATATCTACAATATTGAAAAATTCATGAGAAAGCTATAAAAACAATAATACATAAAAAATTTCGCTCCAAAATATCAACATCGGAGCGAAATTTATTAGATTTTAATCAAACTACTATTTAGACATTGCATTTTGAACAGCAACCGCAACCGCTACTGTTGCACCAACCATTGGGTTATTGCCCATACCGATAACACCCATCATTTCAACGTGAGCAGGTACAGAAGATGAACCTGCAAATTGAGCATCACCATGCATTCTGCCCATAGTATCCGTCATACCGTAAGAAGCAGGACCGGCTGCGACATTATCAGGATGCAAAGTTCTGCCCGTTCCGCCGCCTGATGCAACTGAAAAATATTTTCTTCCATTTTCATAGCACCATTTTTTATAAGTGCCTGCAACAGGGTGTTGAAAACGAGTAGGATTAGTTGAATTACCCGTAATAGAAACGTCAACTCCTTCTTTAATCATTATTGCAACACCTTCAGAAACATCATCAGCACCATAGCAACGAACTTTTGCTCGCTCTCCATCTGAAAATGCTTTTTCTGAAAGGATTTTCAACTCACCGGTTTTATAATCATATTCTGTTTCAACTGATGTAAAACCGTTAATTCTGGAAATAATATATGCTGCATCTTTACCGAGACCGTTTAAAATAACTCTTAAGGGCTCTTTTCTTACTTTATTTGCGTTTCTTGCAATACCTATTGCACCTTCTGCAGCAGCAAAGGATTCATGACCTGCTAAGAAACAAAAACATTTTGTTTCTTCTCTTAAAAGCATAGCTCCAAGATTACCATGACCTAAGCCAACTTTTCTTGTGTCGCCGACAGAACCCGGAACTGCAAAAGCTTGCAAACCGATTCCAATCGCTTCAGCAGCATCTGCTGCATTTTTAATTCCTTTTTTAATAGCAATTGCACAACCTAATGTATATGCCCAAGAAGCATTGTCAAAAGCAATAGGTTGAATACCTTTTACTATTTCATCAACATTAATTCCTTTGGATAAGCACAATTCATTAGCTTCGTCCAAAGAAGAAAAACCGTATTCTTTAAGCACTTTATCAAGTGTTTCTTTACGTCTGTCTTGTCCTTCAAATTTTGCCATATTATATTTTCCTTTATCTTCTATCTTTAACTATAACTACGCTTTACGAGGGTCAATTGTTTTAACGGCATCCGCAAATCTTCCGTACGTACCGATATTTTTTTCATAAGCTTCTTTAGCATCAACTCCGGCTTTAATTGCATCCATAACTTTTCCTAAGTTAACAAATTTATAGCCGATAACCTCATCATTTTTATCTAAACCAAGCTCTAAAATATATCCTTCAGTTAAAGATAAATATCTGACACCTTTCTGTTTTGTTGAATGAATTGTGCCGACCATAGAACACAACCCCTTGCCTAAATCTTCAAGTCCTGCACCAACAGGCAATCCATTTTCCGAAAAAGCGGTTTGAGTTCTTCCGTATACAATTTGAAGGAACAACTCTCTCATTGCAACATTTATAGCATCACATACAAGATCTGTATTCAATGCTTCCAAAATTGTTTTACCGGGGAGTATTTCACCTGCCATTGCAGCAGAATGAGTCATGCCTGAACATCCTATTGTTTCAACAAGAGCTTCTTGTATAACTCCATCTTTTACATTTAATGTAAGCTTACATGTGCCTTGCTGAGGTGCACAACAACCGCAGCCATGAGTTAAACCTGAAATATCTTTAATTTCTTTACATTTTGTCCATAAACCTTCTTGCGGAATCGGAGCAGGAGAACCCTTAACGCCACGAGCCACGCAACATTTTTCTTCAATTTCCGAAGTTACTTGAATACGATCCATTTGACCTCCTTATATACTAAACATTCACATAACATTTTAATATAAACAAAATTTTATTGCCAAGTAAAATATGATATAATTAACCAAAAACGGAGCAAAATATGGAACACGATGAAACAAAATGTCTGCACTCGGGATATACTCCTCAAAACGGCGGTCCCGGAGTAATGCCGATATTTCAAAGCACAACATTTAGATTTAATTCAACACAAGAAATAGCAGCGGTTTTTGATGATCCAACCAAAGCGCATATATATTCACGATTTACAAACCCTACAGTCGAATGCGTGGAGAAGAAAATTGCAGACCTTGAAAATGCAAAAGCAGCAATGTGTACGACTTCAGGACAAGCTGCTTCATTAATTTCAATATTAAATTTAGCATCATCAGGAGATAGAATTTTATCATCAAGTGCTATATACGGGGGGACCATAAATCTCTTTGCCGTTACATTAAAAAAATTCGGAATAGAAGTGGATTTTATAGACGTTGATGCCGACGAAAAAGAAATTCAAGCTAAAATAAAACCCAACACCAAAGCAATTTTCGGTGAAACATTATCCAATCCTTCCTTGCAAATCATGGATATTGAAAAATTTGCCGCAGTTGCAAACAAAAACCAAATTCCCTTGATTGTCGACAATACTTTTCCCACACCAATATTATGTAAACCAATTGATTTTGGAGCAGATATTGTAATCCATTCAACAACTAAATACATGGATGGACATGCTCTGCAAGTAGGCGGAGTTATAGTTGATTCGGGAAAATTTGATTTTAATAACGGCAAATTCCCCGATTTTACTCAACCCGATGAATCATACCACGGAATTATTTACACAAAAGATTATCCCGATTGTCCTTATATTATCAAAGCCAGAGCGCAATTAATGAGAGACTTTGGTTGTTATCCTTCAGGAATGAGCGGTTTTTTATTAAATATAGGACTTGAAACACTTGCGCTTAGAATGGAAAGATATTCAAAAAACGGTCTTCAACTTGCAGAATTTCTAAACCAACACCCGAAAGTTAAAGCAGTAAACTATCCCATGCTTAAAGACAATAAATATTATCATCTTGCCCAAAAATATCTCAAAAAAGGTGCTTCAGGGGTTATGAGTATAACATTAAAAGGCGATAAAGATGAAACAATAAAATTTATGGATAAACTAAAACTTGCCTCAAAAGAAGTTCATGTAGCAGACATTAGAACCTGTGTACTTCATCCTGCTTCATCTACGCATAGACAATTAACAAACGAGCAATTAAAAGCATGTGGCATAAATCCGTCAATGGTAAGAGTTTCAGCCGGACTTGAAAACATAGATGATATTATAAAAGATTTTGAACAAGCTCTTTTATAAATTAACTAATAAAATTAATTATAATATTTTTTATGCTTGGCAATAAAAATATACATAAAACTGCAGAGATAATAAGGGCCGGACCAAAAGGCAAAAGGTAGTATTTTGTATTTTCAAAATCCGAATTTTTTTCAACTTGAGCATTTTTTTTAAAAATAATTTCTTGAACAATATTTTTCAAAGACCAAATTAAAAACATCACAACTATACTCACAACCAAAATATAAAAGATATCATTTTTTACAAAATCATAATAATTCAAAAAGAACACAATAAATAAACAGAAAAAAACCGCTATGTAGGAACCTGCCAAGGCATTTTTTTTCTCTTTTAAACATCTGAATACTAAAACAGGAATTGAAAACAAGGTTTGAATAAGAAAACTCAATAAAACCATAATTAAAAATATTTTTATACCAAAAAGCGCACCAAGTCCTATTGCAATTAAGCTGTCTCCTTCTCCAAACATTCTGCAATTAAGAAGTTTTTTTACAATTCGGGACAAAATTTCAAAAAACAAAAAACCAAAAATTGCACCCGATAAAGATTGCAAAACAGTAATTCCCGATAAATCTAAAACAGAATATAAAAAAACAACCACAGCTAAAATATATGCATGCCAGTCTAAAATTACTGTTTCTTTAAAATCCGTAACAAACAACAAAATAAACAAAGATAATATTATACAAAGAAAAAATGTTTTTAAGCTAAATCCGAAAGCCAAATAAGAACATAAAAAACATACTCCGCAGACAAATTCCACAATAGGATACTGTAAAGATATTTTTTCATTGCAAAAAGCACATCTGCCTCTTAAAAAAATATATGAAATTAAAGGAATATTCATATACCATTTCAATTTATTCTGACATTTCGGACATTTTGAACGTGAAAAAATAAAATCCTCTCCGGATAATCCTCTTAATATAGCAACATTTAAAAAACTTCCGATGCAAAGTCCAACAATAAAAATACAAAAAGCAACCAAAGCGTCAGGGATGCTATTCATATTTTTTCAGACCTTTTTTTGAAATAATCTCAAAAAGCTTACCGAGAGCTTTTTTTAACTTTCTTGAAACCTGCATTTGACTAATATTCAATTTTTCTGAAATTTCTCTTTGGTTTAAACCTTCATAATAATTTAAAACAACAAGCTGCTGCTCTAAAGGTTCCAGTCTTTTTATCGCATCATCTAAAATCATTCTGTTTTCATAACTGTTGAAAGCTTCTTTTTGACTTTCGTCTTCGATTTTTTCAACCAAAGAAATAGAATTTTCATCGGCACCAATAATCTGATCAATTGAAATAGTCGTCGTGCGTCTGTCTAAATTATTACATTCTTCAACTTTTTCTTGAGGCATTTGAAGAGCTTCCGCAATATCTTTATCTGTCGGAATTTTACCCAATTTTTCCGTTAATTCAAGAGTTAGCTTATGAACACGAAAAGAAAGCTCCTTAATCTCTCTTGGCGCCCTTATTATAGTAATTCTATCTCTCAGATAATGTCTTATTTCTCCTGTTATAAGATAAGTCGCATAAGACTTAAAATTTTTGGATATTTCAGGATTATATAATTCAACCGCCTTAATTAAACCCAAAGAACCAACCTGCGTAATATCTTCCACAGGGTCGGTAGAACGCCTTGCAAGTGAACGCGCCACTTTTTTAACAATCGGCATGCAAGCAAGCACAACCAATTCTTTGAGTTTCTTCTTAGTTTTGTCATCAGTTGTATTCTTATACTCTTCAAGCCAAGAATTTACATCATCAATAGATAATGTATTATCTGCGACATCACAATTTTTTAAATTATTTCTCATCGTTCCAAGAATACATCTTTCTAAGTTCTCTTCCGACTGCTTCAAGCGGGTGGGAAGCTTTCAACTTTCTTGTAGTTTTAAAGTGAATTTGATTTGTATTACATTCATTAATCCAATTTCTTGCAAAAGTACCGTCTTGAATTTCAGATAAAACCTTTTTCATTTCAGCTTTTGTCTTTTCGGTAATAATCCTTTTTCCTGTTTCGTAATCACCAAATTCAGCAGTATTTGAAATAGATTTTCTCATTGCACCGAAGCCGCCCTGATAAATCAAATCAACAATAAGTTTCATTTCATGAATACATTCAAAATATGCATTTTCAGGAGCATATCCGGCTTCCACAAGCGTTTCAAATCCTGCTTGCATTAAAGCACATACTCCGCCGCACAAAACAGCCTGTTCGCCAAATAAATCTGTTTCTGTTTCAATTTTAAACGTAGTTTCAATAACTCCTGCACGTGCTCCTCCAATTCCTGCAGCGTAAGCAAGACCGTTAGCCAAGGCATTACCCGAATAATCCTGTTGAATTGCAATCAAGCAAGGAACGCCTTTTCCTTCAACATATTCACTTCTGACAGTATGTCCGGGTCCCTTTGGAGCAATCATAATAACATCAACATTTTTCGGAGGTTCAATCAAATTATAATGAATATTAAAACCATGAGCAAAAGCAAGAGTTTTTCCTTCGGTAAGATATGGTTTTATTTCGTTTTCATATACTTTTGCCTGCAATTCATCGGGCAGTAAAATCATTATTAAATCCGCTTTTTTTGCGGCATCTGCAACACTTAAAACTTCAAGCCCGGCTTCACGAGCTTTGATTGCGGATTTAGAACCTTCATACAGACCGACAACAACTTTAACACCTGATTCTTTTAAATTGAGTGCATGAGCGTGACCTTGAGAACCATATCCCATAATTGCAACGGTTTTACCATTTAATCTGTTTAAATCACAATCTTGAGCATAATATATTTTAACCATATTCACCTCACTATAACTCTAACTTAATATCAGTTTATTATTTTAATAATTTTTCGTCAACAAATTAATAAATTAAATTTGTAATGAAAAACAGAAATTCTAAAAAATAATTTTTAAAAATAAAATAAATAATCAAACTTAAAACAAGTCCGAAAATATTTTAATAATCGAAAATAAATTTATAATAAATAAATTAAAATACAATAAAAAAAATCCGGAAAGAAATCCGGATTAATGCTATAAAATCTGCATATGGAGGAAGGAGTGGAAAAGAGAACAACTTGTAATTTATTAGTACCCATATATACTTTATATATAACTTTTATATATTATTTGTAAAGTTTAATTAAGTAAGAAAACATACTTTAATATCAGAAATAATTAGACTGTTATACATTGTTTCAGGATGGTTGCGCTTTTGTTATCAAACCTCAACGGTTTGTTAACTTCAAGCTACACACGCTTTTTGTTTTTGCTCCTGCGGGTATCTCGCAAGACTTCACTATCGCTTACGCTGTCGTTCGTTTGCTCGATTATCCTACGTCGCTATAGGATGGTTGCGCTTTTGTTATCAAACCTCAACGGTTTGATAACTTCAAGCTCCACACGCTTTTTGTTTTGCTCCTGCGGGTATCTCGCAAGACTTCACTATCGCTTACGCTGTCGTTCGTTTGCTCGATTATCCTACGTCGC
>CALVAW010000022.1 GCA_944325655.1 Candidatus Gastranaerophilales bacterium | reverse complement strand
TTAATTTCAGGGATGTGATTTTCATTAAATTTTTCTTTTCCATACTCATTTAGTACACCATCTAAATCTATAAGTATCTTTTTAGTGAACATCGCTTATAAAACCTCTTAAATTTTTGTTTTGCATGCGTGCAAAATTAAATATCACAATAGCATTAAAATTGCATATATGCAAGATATTGAATTAATAAAATTAGGCAACCATATAAAAACATTAAGAAAAGAACGAAAGCTTACTATTAGTACTTTATGTTATAAAAATGGTCTTGAACCATCCACAATAAGCAGAATAGAGAAAGGATTAGTAGAACCCAAATATCTTACATTATTAAATATTGCGAACGCTTTTAATCTAACATTAGCTGAATTTTTAAATTTTTAGTTAGAATCCAAATCTCATTGATAATTTAGGGTATCTCAATTTATAAGCAAAATAAAATTGCCACATTTTTGCAATTTCTTACGCTGGACTAAAATAGGCTGTCTCATTGTCTAAAAATCATATTATCCACACTAACAACCTTTTTATAAAATCTTAAATAAAATGTCGATGGGGGGAATCGAACCCCCAAGGATTTCTCCACATGAACCTGAATCATGCGTGTCTACCAGTTCCACCACATCGACATGTATAAATATTATACACTAAACACTGTGCGGATGTGCAACATTATAAACATCCTTTAATCTTTGAATTGAAACGTGTGTGTATATTTGAGTATTTTTTATGCTGGCATGCCCTAATAACTCTTGAACTATTCTCAAATCAGCACCATGCTCCAATAATTTTGTTGCAAAACTATGCCTAAAAACGTGCGGAGTAACCTTTTTTGTAAATTGTATAGCTTCTACAGCTTGTTTTAGCGCCTTTCTAATGCTTTGATTTTGAAGTCTGTAGCCGTTATAATTAATAAAAAGCGGGCTTGAAGGATTTTTTTCGGTTTTACAAATTAAATCAGAAACATTTTCTATATAATTTATAAGTCCGTCTTTGGTTTTGTCCGGAATTAAAACAATTCTTTCTTTAGAGCCTTTTCCAAAAACCCTGATTTCATTTTGGTCAAGGTTTAAATTTTCATAATTTAAACTCGAAAGTTCTGAAATTCGCATGCCGGAAACCCATAAAAGCTCGAGAATTATCCTGTTTCTATATCCTGCCGGCGTATCTATTTTTATATTTCTTAGAATATTTTCAACTTCATCTTCATACAAAAAATCAGGTAAAGTCTTATTTTGCTTCGGAGAATGAATGTTATCAATAGGATTATATTCAATAATTTCTTCTCTGTATAAAAATTTATAAAAAGCTTTAATGGAAGCTATTTTTCTTGCTATAGTAGTTTTTGTATAATTAATACGTTGAATAAAATATAAATATTCACTAAATTTTTGAGGTTCTATATCCTCAGGTTTAAGCTCGCCAATCCACAATAAAAAAGTATAAACATCATTATAATAAGCACGAATTGTGTGCGCAGAAAAATTCTTTTCGCTTTTTAAATATATTTTAAAATCTTCCAAATATTCTTGTTTTAAATTCATACTTAAAATAATTATACACATTTTATAAAAAAAAATTAAATATTTTCCAGTATGTAAAAATGTAAAGAAAAATTATATTATTATATAAAATATTTCCCCTTTGTTATATTATTTTTTTAGGATATCCCCTTTATAAGGAATTAGTTTAAATTGCAGAACAATTTTGACAGTCTTGATAATTTAGAATTAGGAGTACAAAAATCCTCTGTTGTACAAGAAAGAGCAGGTCTTGTAGCAGTGTATATGTACAAACAATTTATAGAATTTCATCAAGCAACGGTTAACACTAACGATATGTTTTCTAAAATGTTAGAAAATCTTGTTACGGTATTGGAATATTTAAAACAATCACTCAATATAAGAAACGTGCCCGTCCAAAATGTCACCTGTACGGTTGATTCAACAAAAACACTTGCAATAGTTAATGTTTTGTGGCACAAAATCAGCTTTACCTGCCGCTTTAATAACTCACCCAAAGCGCTGCCCACAAAAAACGGATCACCTATGTTTTGCGGAAGAATATTTGCAATTAACGGCGATTTCACAAAACTTATAAACGAAAAAGATGACTACGAAAAACAAATGGATATTTTATTGGCAAATGAAATTGCTTCTTTATATGTTCCTGCAGAAAAGACCCAAGGAACTGTTATGACTATACGTCATAAAGATAATCAGGAATTATACATAAGCCAACCCGATGCACCCAGAGAATTCTTACTTAAAGTTATAGAAATAGTGTGCGCCGGCGGCGAATTCCACAAACAAAATACCAAAAAAACAGGGTTTATATTCTAACACACGACAAGGTCGGACTAACATTAATCCGACCCGTATGTTTTGTTATGCTTCGACTGCTTTAGTACAAACTATTTTTTTCATCAATCTTTGAAAGAAGCTCATTGCCGGCGGTTCAACAATTTTAGCAAGCATTCTGAGCTCATTTTCATACTCAACACTTACCGGATTGTATTCGCATAATTCTAAATCTTTTTCGTAATCCATTGTGTCATCCTTATTATACTAACCTCAATATGTATAACGACATGAATTTTTGAAATCTTTAAATTTTTTTCTAATTGTTTACAAATATTCATATTTTTTTAATGTAAAATTTAAACGTATGAAATTCAAAGTAAAATCATTAGAAGAAACAAAAAACCTTGCGAGAGCTTTTGCTTCCGCATTAGATAAAAACGGACTCTTTGTAACATTAACCGGAGACATAGGTGCCGGTAAAACACAATTTATAAGATATATTCTGGAATTTCAGGGCATTAAAGACAAAATAACAAGTCCGAGTTTTGTAATTTTAAATGAATACAAATCTAATCTTTGCCCTGTATATCATTTTGATTTATACAGATTGGAAGAAAAAGGCTTAAAATCAGTTGTATCAGAACTGAGGGAATATTCAAAAACAGGTATATTAACTTTTATAGAATGGGCAGAATTTGCTCATAATGAAATACCCGACAATTCTCTTAAAATCAATGTTAAATATGATGAAAACGATGTAGATATAAGAATATTTGAATTTGACGATAACAACATCGAAAATAAAAATTTCATGAAAAAATTCATAAATGAGGTGAATAAATGAACATTCTCGCTATTTGTTGCGCACTCGATAATTCATACATAGCAATAAAATACGATGATAAAATTATTTCAAAAATTATAAAAAGTGATGAAAATTATCACAGTTTATACATAATATCCGAAATTAAAAAATTAACAGAAAACAACTCAATTAAATTAAATGAATTGGATGCTATTTGCACAAACTGCGGTCCGGGAAGTTTTACGGGAATTAGAGTTGCTCTTACTATATCAAAAATAATGGCATCCGAACTTAACAAGCCCATAATTCCTCTTAATACAGCAGAAATTCTTTTAGACGCTTTCAACTGCGGCATATTTTTATCTGACGCAAGAAGAGATATGTTCTATTTTGGCAACCAAAAAGAAATAAAATTAATATATAAAAACAAAATTAATGAAGAACTTTTAAAATTAAATAAAAGTATAAAAATTATTGCAGACAAAAAATGCTGCGAAATGTTTTCAAATACTTTTTGTTACGAAAACCAAAATATAAACCTTGGTGAAACCATGATAAAATTGGCAGAAGAGAAATGGAACAATACAAAAGATAAAGAAATTTTTAATTGTATAAATCTAACTGCAAACTATATTCAAACACCTCCCATAAATTAATTTTGATTGACAAATTTTTTTATTCACCAATTTTAAAGATATGTAAATATAATAAATAAAATTTTTAAAAAACTTGTTGACGACGAATTTTGTTTATTATACGCTAAAATATGCTACACGTATAAGCAAATAAAGAAAAGGTAATAAAAGTAAAATGAGCACAGCAAAAAGACAAAGAATCAGAGTATGTTTAAAAGCATACGATCATCAATTGATTGATAGTTCTGCTCAAAAAATTGTAGAAACAGGAAAAAGAACCGGCGCATCTGTAGCAGGTCCAATCCCAATGCCTACAAAACGCAGAGTATATTGCGTTCTTCGTTCACCTCACGTAGATAAAAAATCTCGTGAACATTTTGAAATGAGAACTCATAAAAGAATTATCGACATTTATGAACCAACTCAACAAACAACTGAAGAATTATCCAGAATGGATCTTCCTTCGGGAGTTGATATAGAAGTAAAACTATAATTACTTCAAAGACACATGACAATTTAATATTAATGTGATCTATTAAAAGACGGAGTTTCAAAAGAAACAAAGTCAGTAAGTACAAACAAAGAGAAAAACTTTAAAAAGTAGCTCTCACAACAGAAAGGTTTAACATGACATTAGGTGTTATTGGAAAGAAACTCGGAATGACACAAATATACGATGAAGCAGGTTTATGCATACCTGTTACAGTCGTTGCGGTTGAAGAAGCTGTTGTAACTCAAGTAAAAACAACTGAAACTGACGGCTATAATGCTATACAAGTCGGTGTTGTGGCTGTAAAAGAAAAACATTTAACAAAAGCTCAAATCGGTCATTTCAAAAAAAATAATCTTGAAAACTTTAGACATTTACAAGAATTCAGGGTTGATGATGCATCAAAATACACAGTAGGTCAAAAAATTTCTTTAGAAGTTTTAGAAAACGTACAAAAAGTTGATGTAACCGGACGTTCAATAGGTAAAGGTTTTCAAGGTACCGTAAAAAGACATAACTTCTCAAGAGGACCAATGGGTCACGGTTCAAAAAACCACAGAGCTCCCGGTTCAATCGGAGCAGGTACAACTCCAAGCCGAGTTGTTAAAGGCAAAAGAATGGCAGGAAATATGGGTAACGAAAAAGTTACGGTTACCAAATTAACTCTTGCAAAAGTTATTGCCGATAAAAAATTATTGCTAATCAAAGGTGCTATTCCCGGTCCGGAAGGCAGATTAGTTACTATAAAACCTACCAGGACTAAATGGAACTAGAGGTGCATTATGACAAAGAAAACAAATACAGAAAACAAAACAGTAAAAATATTATCAGCGCAAGGCTCAGAACTTGGTCAAATGAATCTTGAAAGTTCAGTTTTTGGCGTTGAACCAAATATGCATGTTATGTATCTTGCTCTTAAAAGACAATTAAACAACGGCAGAGCAGGAAGTGCATGTGCTAAAACCAGAGCAGAAGTTTCAGGCGGCGGAAAGAAACCTTGGAAACAAAAAGGTACAGGCAGAGCTCGTGCTGGGTCATTAAGAAGCCCGTTATTCAGAGGGGGCGGTGTAATATTTGGACCAAAACCAAGAAGCTACGAAACAAGCCTTCCTCAAAAAGCAAGAAAATTAGCTCTAAAATCAGCATTAAGCGCTAAGCTTGACATAATAACAATTGTTAAAGATTTTTCCGAAATAAAAGAAGCAAAAACAAAAGTTATGGCAAAAATCTTAAAAGATTTAAATGCTAAAGGTAAAATTTTAATAATTGCAGATTTAACCGCGGAAGAAAATAAAAACCTTGTATTATCTGCAAGAAACATTCCAAGCGTTAAATTATTATTACCTACAAACTTAAATGTTAAAGATTTGGTTGAAGCAGACACAATTATTGCAACAGAAGCTGCAATCAATTCTATTACTGAAAGGTTGGCAAAATAATGGCAAACACAAATACCAACAAAGAAAAGCTGTATGACGTTATTAAAAAACCCATCATTACCGAAAAATCAATGATGGCAACAGCTAATAATACATATACATTTGAAGTTAAAAAAGATGCTTCAAAAGTAGAGATAGCTCAAGCAGTAGAGCTTGCATATCCTAACCGCAAAGTTAAGAAAGTTAGAACGGTTTATATGCCTTCTCACCAAAAGAGAATGGGCATGAAATTTGGCAGAACTCAAAGCGGAAAGAAGGCTATTGTAACAATAGTTGGAGATCCGATTGAAGAATTGACAGGAGTATAAGATTATGGCAACAAGAAAAATTAATCCTACATCGCCCGGTCAAAGAGGTATGACAAGACCTGATTATTCTGAAATTACTACTTCTACTCCTGAAAAATCTTTGGTTAAATCATTAACTAAAACAGGCGGAAGAAATAATACCGGAAGAATAACCACAAGACACATAGGCGGCGGTCACAAAAGAGCTTATCGTCTGGTTGATTTTAAGAGAGATAAAATCGGCATCGAAGGCACCGTTATGACCGTTGAATATGATCCGAACAGAAATGTAAGAATTTGTCTTGTTAATTATATTGACGGCGAAAAAAGATACATTTTATGCCCCGAAGGCTTAAATGTAGGCGATAAAATAATTTCAGGACCGGATGCTGAAATTAAAACCGGAAACGCACTTCCTTTAGATTCGATTCCTTTAGGTGCTCTTGTTCACAATATTGAATTAAGACCGGGAAGAGGCGGCAAAATGGCAAGAAGTGCCGGAAATTCCGCTCAAGTAATGGCTAAAGAAGGCAACTATGTTACATTAAAACTTCCCTCATCAGAAATGAGAATGGTGAGAAAAGATTGTTATGCAACAATCGGAGTTTTAGGTAACTCAGAATATAAAAATCTATCAACCGGAAAAGCCGGACGCACTCGCTACTTAGGAATTAAACCTACGGTTCGTGGCGTTACAATGAACCCTGTTGACCATCCTCACGGTGGTGGTGAAGGTAAAACAGGCCCCGGTGGTAATCCGAAAACTCCTTGGGGCAAACCCGCTCTTGGTTACAAAACACGTAACACAAAGAAAGCTTCAAGTAAGTTGATAGTAAGAAGAAGAAAAAAATAAAAGGAGAACATAAGTAGATGGCTCGTTCATTAAAAAAAGGTCCATACATTCACGAATCTTTAGAAAAAAAGATTTTAGCAATGAATGAAAAAAACGAAAAAAAAGTTATCAAAACTTGGTCGAGAGCTTCTATGATTGTGCCTGACATGCTGGGTCACACAATTGCGGTTCACAACGGAAGAAATCATGTCCCCGTATATATAACAGAACAAATGGTAGGACATAAACTGGGTGAATTTGCATTAACAAGAACATACAGAGGTCACGCAGCTGATAAGACAGCCAAGAAGAAATAATTATAGAAATAACTTTAAGGAAACATTAAAATGCAAGAAGCTATATCAAAACAAACGGATATTAAAATGACGGTCAGAAAGATACGCAGAGTTATCAATCTGATTCGTGGCAAAAAAGCAACTGAAGCACAAAGAATGCTTAAGTTTATGCCGTACTTTGCAGCCCGTATAGTCGAAAAGAACTTAAATGCTGCTATTGCAAATGCATCGGAGAAATTCGGAGCAACTGCAGATGTACTTAAAATTTCCGAAATCTATGCCGATGAAGCACCGACATACAGAAGAGTAAGACCGCGTGCACAAGGCAGAATGTATAAAAGATTAAAAAGAACATCGCATTTAACAGTGAAAGTAGCAAAGGACTAGGAGAAAAACATGGGACAAAAAACACATCCAACCGGATTTAGAGTAGGCATAATTGAACCATGGGTTTCAACATGGTTTGCAAAAAAAGGTCAATACGCATTAAACATTGCTCAAGATGCAGTTATAAGAAAATTCATTAAAAAGAAATTGTACACCGCCGGTGTATCAAGAATAAATATTGCAAGAAAAGCAAACAACGTTAATATAACTGTTGTAACAGCAAAACCCGGTATTGTAGTAGGTAGAGGCGGACAAGGTATCGATGATTTACGTAATGCAGTACAAAAATTAATTAAAAACAATACAGTTACAATAGATGTTGTAGAAGTTGCAAGAATTGATGTTGACGCACAACTGGTAGCTGAAAACATAGCTCTTCAACTTGAAAAACGTATTGCTTTCAGACGCGCAATGAAACAAGCAATGCAAAGAACAATGCGCGCAGGTGTTCAAGGTATAAAAGTTATGGTATCAGGACGCTTGGGCGGAGCTGAAATAGCACGTAGCGAATGGGCAAAAGAAGGAAGAATACCTCTACAAACCCTGAGAGCCGACGTTCAATACGGCTTTGCAGAAGCAGACACAATTATGGGAAAAATCGGCGTTAAGGTTTGGGTATTTAAAGGTGATTTAATGCCCGGCGAAAAAGCTGACCAAAATATAAAAATCAAAAAATCTTCCGCTAAAGAAAACGTACGTTTTCAACGTCGTTCAAAACGCGGTGAACAAGCGCAAGAAGCTCAAACAGAAGAGCAAGCATAACTCGAAAGTAAACTAGGAGAAATATAAAAATGTTAATGCCTAAAAAGACAAAGTTTCGTAAAAAAATGAAGGGCAATATGAAGGGAACCGAAACAAGAGGATGTTCTCTTGAATTCGGACAATTCGGGCTTCAAGCACTTGAGCCCGCTTGGATAACTTCAAGACAAATAGAAGCTGCACGTCGTGTAATCACAAGAAAAATTAAACGTGGCGGTAATGTTTGGATTAAAATATTCCCCGATAAACCCATAACTGCAAAACCGGCAGAAACACGTATGGGAAAAGGTAAAGGCAATCCTGAATACTGGGTTGCAGTTGTTAAACCGGGAAGAATATTATTTGAAGTAACCTTTGATGTTAAAGAAGAAGCAATTGAGGCTTTGAATTTAGCTGCTCAAAAATTGCCTATTAAATTAAGAGTAGTAGAAAAGTAGGTAGCAAATGAAACTTCAAGAAATAAAAGAAAAAACAATAGAAGAATTAAAGGATATAATTCTAGAATCAAAAAAAGAATTATTTGCTTTAAGAATGGGACACAATAAATTAAAACAATTGGAAAACACAGCATCAATTAAAAACAAAAAAAGAGAAATTGCTCGTTTGAAAACTGTTTTAAGACAAAAAGAACTAAATGTGTAAAGGGACTATAAAATGCCTAAAAAAGTAAAACAAGGAACAGTCGTAAGTGACAAAATGGAAAAAGCAATCGTAGTTGAGGTTGCTGAACATAAAGCTCACAAAAAATATAAAAAAACAATGACTTTCACAAAGAACTTTAAGGTTCGCGATGCTGAAAATCAATGTCGTGTAGGTGACATTGTTACGATAGTTGAATCTAAACCTCTATCGGGTTCCATCAGATGGACTTTAGACAAAATTGTGAGCGTTGCTAAGTAGTAAAGAAAAGGTAACGAAAAATGATACAACAAGAAACCAGATTACAAGTTGCTGATAATACAGGTGCAAAAGAACTTCTTTGCATTCGTGTTATGGGTTCAAGCAATAAAAAATATGCTAGCGTTGGCGACGTAATAGTTGCTACCGTTAAAGATGCAACCCCAAATATGACAGTTAAAAAGTCTGATGTCGTTACTGCAGTGGTTGTTAGAACAAAAGCTGACATTAAACGTAATGACGGCTCTGTTATCAGATTTGACGACAATGCTGCAGTTATAATTTCAAAAGACGGTGCTCCGAGAGGAACTCGTGTATTTGGACCTGTTGCTAGAGAGCTAAGAGAAAAGAACTTTATGAAAATCATTTCTCTTGCACCGGAAGTAATATAAAAATAGGAATGAAGGAAAAAATGGCTAAAAATAATAAATCTTTGGCAAATAAAAAACTTCACACAAAAGTTGGCGACAGAGTTATCGTTGTTTCAGGAAAAGACAAAGGAAAACAAGGTAACGTAAAGGAAGTTGACTTAAAAGAAGGAAAAGTCCTGGTTGACGGTGTGAATGTTGTCACAAAAGCTCAAAAAGCAAATCCAATGGCAGGTGTTCAAGGCGGCTTAAATAAAATCGCCAGACCTGTTGATGCTTCAAAAGTTATGATTTGCTGTCCGTCTTGCGAAAAAGCAACAAGAGTAAAAAAAGAAGTAAGAGACGGAAAAAAAGTTCGCATTTGTGCTAAATGCGGAGAAGTAATCGATGTGTAGACCACAAAAGTGTGGGGCATTGAAATTCGACAGGTATTAAATTAATACAGAATTTCAAAGGCTAAGAAAAAGGAAAAAGAAATGTCTGAAAAACATACAGGTAATTTAAAAGACCATTATGTAAATGATGTAAGAGCAAAATTAAAAGAAGAATTTTCATATTCTAACGATATGCAAATTCCAAAAATGGTTAAGATTGTTCTTAACATGGGTGTTGGAGAAGCTTCTCACAATTCCAAATTAGCTGAAAACATTGTTAATCAATTAACAAAAATAGCAGGACAAAAAGCTCTTTCAACAAAAGCAAAAAAATCTATCGCTTCATATAAATTAAGAGAAGGTATGCCCGTTGGTGCAATGGTAACTCTCAGAGGCGACAGAATGTATGATTTCTTCCAAAAGTTGGTTTGTGTAGTACTTCCAAGAATCAGAGACTTTAGAGGTGTTAGCCCGAAAAGTTTTGACGGAAGAGGAAACTATACATTCGGTTTAAAAGAACAATCATTATTTCCCGAAATACATTATGAAGAAGTTGACATAGTAAAAGGAATGAATGTTTCAATTATCACAACAGCAAGAACAGACGAAGAAGCAAGAGCATTATTAAAACACTTAGGTATGCCCTTTAAACAAAAATAATAAAAAGGAGATAGACATAAATGGCTAAGAAAGCAATGATTAATAAAGAACAAAGAAGAGAAGCCTTGGCTGCTAAGGGCAAATACCCAAAAGTCAGACTTCACAATCGCTGTTCAATCTGCGGAAGACCACACGGTTTTCATCGTGATTTCGGTATTTGCAGAATTTGCCTAAGAAAAATGGCACATCAAGGCTTGCTACCCGGTGTTACAAAAGCATCTTGGTAACTCAAGCAAAAATAAGACTTTTTAAAAAATAAAATGCTCTTTATAGGGTGTTTTATTTTTTAATTAATAAAATTTAATAATAATTTGCAAAAAAAATATGTTTGAAATACTATAATTAAGCTTACACTAAACTACAAGGCTTTTGTCCTTGCAAGTAGAAAGGAAAACAAAATGACAATCAACGATCCGATTGCAGACGCTTTAACGCGTATCAGAAATGCAAACTTGGTAAAACATGAAAATGTTTCAATGCCACACTCAAACCTAAAAGAAGAATTAATCAAAGTTCTTCAAAAAGAAGGTTATGTTGAATCGTACGTTGTTGAAGAAAAAGACAATTTTAAATTCATCAACATAACACTTAAATATCACAATAATCAACCTGTTATAACAGGTCTGCAAAGAATTTCAAAACCCGGCTTAAGAGTATACTCAAAAGCTAAAAACATGCCAAGAGTATTCGACGGTATGGGTATTGCGGTTATTTCAACTTCCAAAGGTTTAATGACCGAAAAAGAAGCTCGCACAAATAAACTTGGCGGCGAAGTTCTTTGTTACGTATGGTAGTTAATTAAAGGGTTAAATCGTTTAATACGATGCGTTCCCGCTTAAAAGAAAGCAAAAGGAGAAAATTATGTCAAGAATCGGTAAATTACCAATTTTAATACCGGATGGTGTTGAAGTAAAAATCACAGAAAATGTTTTAACTGCAAAAGGTCCCAAAGGCGAAGAGTCAGTTACTCTCCCTGAGGAAATCGAAGTTAAAATAGAACAAAAAGAAATTATAGTAAACCGCAAAGCAGACGATAGAAAATCAAGAAGTTTGCACGGTTTATTCAGAACTTTGGTTTCAAACGCAGTAACGGGTGTCAAAACTCCGTTTGAAAAAAAACTTGAAATTGTAGGTGTAGGTTATCGTGCAGCTATGCAAGGAAGTGCAATTAATCTTTCTTTAGGTTATTCACACCCTGTTATAGTTGAGCCTCCAAAAGGAATAACAATAAGCGTAGAAGCTAACACCAAAATCACAGTTTCAGGTTCAAACAAACAAATGGTTGGCGATGTCGCAGCATTAATTCGTTCAAAACGTCCACCTGAAGTATACAAAGGAAAAGGTATTAAATACGAAGGCGAATATATAGCAAGAAAAGCAGGTAAAGCCGGCAAAAAATAGACCTTAATAAAACAAAATTAAGACAATGTAATTTAAATAATTGCCAATATAAACCGACCGAATGTAAGTAGGAAACGGTTTTGGTGAAAGGAAAGAAAAATGATTAAATTAGTAAACAGAAAAGAACAAGCAAGAAAAAGACATCAAAGAGTACGTCTTAAAATTTCAGGTGATGCTCAATGGCCACGTCTTGCAGTGTACCGTTCAACAAAACATATTTATGCTCAAATAATAGATGATGTAAAAGGGGTAACTCTTGTATCTTCTTCATCAAAAGTTAAAGAACTTAACTTAAAGCATGGTGGAAATGTTGAATCTGCAAAGGTTGTTGGTGCAGATATAGCAAAGAAAGCTCTCGCTAAAGGAATTGAAGGTGTAGTTTTTGACAGAGGCGGCTTTTTATTCCATGGAAGAGTTGCTGCACTTGCCGATGCTGCAAGAGAAGCAGGTTTACAGTTCTAATAAAATCAAGAAATAAAAAAACTCGGACAATTGTCCGAGTTTTTTTATACACCTCTTAAACAATTGATATAGAAAAATTTTACTGCTATTATTTAAAAAACGAGGTAAATATGGCAATTATAAGATGGATTAACACAATAATTGAAGATATAAACACAATAAAAGAAAAAGACGCGGCAGCAAAAAGCGTTATTGAAGTAATTCTTTTATATCAAGGGTTCCATGTTCTTTTAGCACATAGAATAGCCCACAAACTACTAAAATGGAGAATACCTTTTATACCGAGATTAATCTCTCAAATTGCAAGATTTTTAACCGGAATTGAAATCCACCCCGGTGCAACAATAGGAAAAAGGTTTTTTATAGACCATGGCATGGGAGTTGTAATTGGTGAAACGGCTGTTATAGGTGATGATGTTTTAATTTATCAAGGTGTTACGCTGGGCGGAACCGGAAAAGACCATGGGAAAAGGCATCCGACACTTGGTAATTTTGTAACAGTAGGAGCCGGAGCAAAAGTTCTGGGCAACATAAGTATAGGAGATTATTCACTAATAGGTGCAGGTTCCGTCGTAATCGAAAACGTAGGAGAACATTGTACGGTTGTAGGCATTCCGGGAAGAATTGTCAAGCAAAAACAATACATACAAGGACAACTGCAACATAACAGAATACCTGATCCGATATCTTGCGAACTGAACAGGCTGAAATACGAAGTAAAAGAATTAAAAGAAAAAATATCCTACTAAATTTTATTGCTTAGAAGTGTGCATCATAAAACACAAAGGAATAAAAAACAAACATAAAAGCGAAAAAATCGCAAATACATCCACATAACTCATTAGCTTTGCCTGCCCGATTAAACTATGATAAAGAAGACCGTTTGCTTTCTTAACAGCTATTGAATAAGGCAAAAAATTTGATAATTTTGATGATAAAGAAGCTAATCTTACAACAAATACATTATTTAAAGAACTCAAATTACCCACTAAATAATTTTGATGAACTTGAGAAAATGCAATTATTAAAGCATTGGTAACTGAAATCGTAAAAGCGGTTACAACGCACTTCGAAAGAGAATGCAAACCTGCTGCAACTGCAAGTTTTTCTTTTGGAACAGTTGCAAGTGCCAGTTTTGTAATCGGAATAAAAGCAAACATAATTCCTGCACCCAATATAATATTAGGAAGTATAAAATACGAAAAAGAAACCTGCAAGTTTAATTGAGTAAAACTGAAAGTGCTTATTAAAAGCAAAACATAACCGATACCGGCAATAATTCTATTATCGATTAATTCACACAACTTTGAAACAATTACCATAAATATAATACACGACAATGCCCTTGAAGCTAAACTCAATCCCGCAAGCTCGGCATTATAACCCATAAGACTTTGAACAAAGCCCGGTAAAGTCGATAAAGTCATATATGCAATCATATTGACGCCTGAGCCTAGGATTGTACCAAGACAAAAATTCCAATCTTTAAAAATCCTAAAATCCGTAATTGCATTTTTATATTCCAATTCCCATACAATAAAAAATATCATTGAGCAAACTGAAAAGCCGCTCAACCAACAAATCCAAGTGCAATCAAACCATCCGTACTGTGCACCTTTATCTAATATCGTCTGCATTGGCAACAACCACAAAATTAAAGCACTAAACCCGACAACATCAAAACTGCCGACCTTTTGTCTTAATGTACTATTCATAACATTGCAGTGAATCATTACAACAGACATTATAACAACCGGTATATTAATAATAAAAATCCACTCCCAACACAAATGTTCAACCAAATATCCGCCAACAGCAGGACCGATAATAGCAGAAACCATCATACCCAAACCAAATATCCCCATGGCAGTCGCTTGAAGTTTTTTAGGAAAAGTCTGCATTAAAATAGCCTGACTTAAAGGCATAAAAGGGCCGCCGCCAATACCTTGTATTATTCTTCCTATAATCAAAACATTTAATGATGGCGCAAGAAAGCATATAACCGAGCCAATGGCAAAAATAACACTTATAGCTTTCAATAAATCTCTGCGTGAAAATTTATTCTCCAGCCAACCCGTTATTGGAAGCATCATAGCATGAGCTATCATATAGCTTGTAATAACCCAATTTGCCTCATCTCTTGTTGAACCGAATTGACCGGCTATATAAGGTATGGCAACATTAACGGAAGACGTTGCAAGCATTGAAAAAACTGTCGGCAACATTACCGATATTGTGACAAGCCACAATGGTATATTTAACTTTTCGTATAACGTTTTTGGTTGCATTATTGTGTTAATACTTCAATAAAATTTATCTTACTTTAACTTTTGGCACAACACTCATACCCGGGACTATGTTATATTCAGATACATCATCAGTAAATAAAATTTTAACAGGCACCCTCTGAACAACCTTTACATAAGAACCTACTGCATTTTCCGGAGGAAACAAACTTGCTTTTGCACCTGAGGCCTTTTGTATGCTGTCAACCACACCTTTAAACTTTTTATTTTTATATGTATCGACTTTTATTGTTACCGGTTGACCTTTTTTCATATTAGTCAATTGAGTTTCTTTAAAATTTGCGATTATATAACATTCCTTCGGAACAATCGTCATAATAGGATGAGCCGTTTGAACAAAATTGCCTAATTCCACATTTTTATTTGTTACGGTACCATCCACAGGTGACACTATTGTTGTATAAGAAAGATCTAGCTTTGCTTTATCAACGTCTGCAGCCAATTTCTTAATTTCCGCAACTTGAGAAGCTTTTTTGGAGACTGTAGACTTTAATGCGCTATCTGTTGCCCTTAAACCGTCTTGTGCGGCTTTATATTGCGCCATTGCCACATCCAGATTTTTAACCGCATTATCCAAATCTTGTTTTGTAACTGCGCCATCTTTATAAGCATTTTTATACCTTATATAATCACTATTGGCATATTCCAATTTCGATTTTGCACTTTCTATTGTATTTTTATTTTGATTTGACATAGCGGACATTTTATCAATGTCGCTTGTAGAAACCTTAAGTTCTGCTTGTGCTTTTTCAAGCTTTGCTTCGGCATTTTTTAATGCAATTTCATAATCACGAGTATCAATTTGAGCTAGGATTTCGCCCTTTTTTACCATTGTATTATCATCTACATTTAACTCTACAATCTCACCTGAGACCTTAGGAGATAAATAAACAATATGTGCTTCAACGAAAGCATCATCAGTGGATTGGTAAAAAGAAGAATATACTAAAGAAAAAATTCCAAACACAACAAAAACTACTGCTGTTATAACAGGAACGATAACTCTCTTTTTTTGATAAGATTTTCTTTTTGCTTTAACCTTTTCTCTTGCTGCTGAATAATATTTAGAAGCTTTATTCATAATATTTTTCCTTTTATATTTTTAATTTTGTATTTGTAGATATATTATCTTTTATTTTATTTAAAATCTCCAAGCATATTTTCAACTCATTATATTCCATTCCGACTAAATAACTTTCTCTTATCTCGGATATAACAGGATAAATCTTGTTTCTGATTTTTTCACCTTTTTCGGTTACTATAATTCTTTTTATTTGTCTCCCGTTTGAATCTGCAACTTTTTTTACTAATCCTTTTTTTTCCAAAATGCCGATTAATCTTGTTACATTCGCTCTATCCTTACCTAAAAGCACACCCAATTGTCTTTGATATAATTTTTCGGAATCAGAATTATCAATAAGAGTATCCAATAAAATAAACTGTTCCGGAGTAATTTCAAAATTATGTTCTTGAAAACACCTTAAAGTCAAAACTTTTATCAAGGTTGCACAAGACACTATACCGTTTGAAATTGAAGTTCTTTTCATTTGATTTAACATAATTATATCAAAAAAATCCTTTACTTTTATTTTTTTATGTTATCATAATAACATAAAAAACTTTTTTGCAAGCATTTAACAACTATGAAAAAAAACCTCTTAACTATATTTTTAATATTTCTAATCTCTCAATCTTTTGCCTTTTGTTCTGCACAAGAGCAGGACAAAAGGCAATACTTAAATTTGTCTTTTTGGCAAAAATTTAATGATGAAATTTTAATCAATAACATAATAAAAGGTTATGAAAATAACCCTGATTTAAAAATAGCGGATACCAAAATAAAAGAAAGTGAAAAAATTGTAAAATTATCACTTGCCGAGGAATTACCGCATATAAATTTTGAAGGTATGCTCGGAAGAACATTTGCTTCTTCTGATATGCTCAGAGGCAAAAATAATTTTATGATATACAATTATAGTCAAACAAGATTTCTTTTACCTCTTACGGCAAGCTATGAAATAGATATATGGGGAAAAAACAGACTAAGAACCAAAAGCTTCAAAGAAAGCGAAAAAATGCTTAAAGAAGATGAAAGAGCGGTATATATTGCTCTAAGCTCAGCAATTGCAGCAGATTATTACAATCTGATTAAAACCGATAAAATCATTGAACTACAAAATGAATTATTAAACTTAAATGAAAAACTTCTCAAATTAACAATTTCAAAAGAACAAAACGGACTTGCAACAAAAGACGACATACTTGAAATACAAGAAAAAACAGCACAAATTACACTCACAATAAATGATTTAGAAGCAAAAAAAGAAATATTTGAAAATCAATTAAGCTATCTATTGGGAGATAAATTATTTTCAAAAATTGAAAGAAATGATTTTAAAAATGTTAGCTTAATTGATAATGTACCTTCGGAATTAAATTCAAGCATAATAATAAACAGACCCGACGTCAAAAGTTCGGCATATAATATTCTTAGAGCAGACTATGAAGCAAAGAGCGCAAAAAGAGACATTTTGCCCAGTTTTACGATAATGGGAACCTTGGGCTTTAACGGATACAGCCATGGTACGCATCTGTTTTCTCCTAATTCGGGGCTTGCCGACCTTTGGATTGTACCCAATTTTGATATATTTGACGGCGGAAGAAAATATAACCTAATGAAATTAAAAAAATTAGAATACGAAAGAGCAAAACAGGAATATGAAAAATCAGTCTTAGCATCTATTCAGGAAGTTAACGATGCTCTGGTTATGACAAAAAAAGAAAAGAAAAATTATAAAATTGCAGCGGATGTCTTTGACATACAATCACAAAAATTAAGACTAAAGTCCATAAACAAGAATCTGGGGCTTGCAAATGAATTAGATTACATTTTGTATCAACAAGCACAAATTTTAGCACAACAAAAACTTGTAGATGATAAAATAAACTATGTAATATCAACTATAAATTTATATAAATCTGTTGGCGGAGTTGATTTTACCAATAGCGAAAATCTATAAAAAGGAAAAAACTTTGGATATTTTATCAAAATTAAGCGGACTTTTTGGAATTGTTGTAATTCTTAGTATTTGTTTTTTAATGTCAAACAATAAGAAAAGAATTAACTATAAAACCATTGGCGTCGGTCTTTTGCTGCAATTCTTATTAGCGGTTTTTATACTAAAAACTCCAATTGGCGTAAAGATTTTTGGCTTTCTGGCAATAATAATAGACAAAATTTTAAATGCTTCAATCGAAGGTTCAAACTTTGTATTCGGATGGCTTTCCAATTCTCCTGAAAAAATCAGCGAATTATTCCCCCAAAAAGACTTTATTTTTGCACTTATCCTTATGTCTACAATGATATTAATTTTGGTAATGGTAAATATACTTTATTATTATGGAATAATGCAAAGAGTTATACTTATTTTAGGCAAAATTATGAACAAAATATTAGGCGTAAGCGGAGCTGAAGCTCTATCAAACTGCGCAAGTCCTTTTGTCGGAAATGTTGCAGCACAATCGCTGGTTAAACACTATCTTCCAAATATGACCCGCTCTGAAATGCTTGCTATTATGACAGGTTCAATGTCGTGTATATCTGCAAGCTGCATTGCGATGTACACCGGTTTCGGAATAAGCACGGAATATCTTCTTGCAGCATCTGTTATGTCAATACCGGGATCATTTGTTGTATCAAAAATAGTGTACCCTGAAACACAAGAGCCGCAAACAATAAAAAACTTTAAAATTAACAACAGAAAAACAGATGTAAATATCTTAGCTGCAATTTCAAAAGGTGCATCTGAAGGTATGAGGGTGTCCCTTAACGTTATTGCTGTCCTTTTGGGACTTGTTGCGCTAATAACTTTTTGCAATGAAATATTAGCAAAATTTGGAATATTCTTATATAACTATTGTCATTTAAATCTGTCTGCAATAGGTATAGATTTGCAACATCTTTCCATTCAACTTATAGTAGGTAAAATATTTGCATTTTTCTCTGCATTAATCGGTACAACTTGGGGAAATATTGAGGCAGTCGGAATTTTAATCGGTGAAAAACTGATATTAAATGAAACTATAGCATATATAGATTTAATAAAATATATGGATGCAGGTATATTAAGTCAAAAAAGTATAGCTGTTGCAACATTTGCCTGCTGCGGCTTTGCCAATCTGTCTACCATAGCTATACAAATCGGAGGTATCGGCGAACTGGCACCAAACCAAAGAAAAAATCTGGCAAGACTCAGCATAAAAGCACTAATTTGCGGTACATTGGTCAGCTACATATCTGCAGCAATGGCGGGAATATTACTATAATGAGTAAATTAATCACCAAAACAATTAAAATTAAATCAAATACAATGCCCCCGAATTTAAATTTCATCGAAGAAGAAATTGCAAAAAGAGGTTTAAATTCAATCAGATGGTCAATTGTTAAAGTTGAAAATAATACTTTAACAATCAACGTTTCCGCATCAATACAATCTTAATTTTCTTTTTTCTTAATTAATTTTGAAATGATATTTAAAACAATCAAAACGCCTATTAAGCTTAGCGCAATTATTATAAACTTGCTCCTTGTACTGACAACAATTATGGACAAAAGTGCGCAGACCATAGAAAATCCGGCAAGAAGCATAACAAGCTTATCTTGAGAATAACCTGCATGTAAAAGCTTATGATGAATATGTTCGGAATCGGCTACAAAAGGGCTTGTGCCTTTTAGCATTCTTCTAATTGAAGAATATGCAACATCCATCAAAGGAACCGCCAATATAACAATAGGCAAATACATAGACACACCTTGACTCGGTTTAACTACTCCGGTTATTGACAAAGTAGCAAGCAAAAAGCCGGCATACAACGCCCCGGAATCACCCATAAAAATTTTAGCCGGATTATAATTAAAAGTTAAAAAAGCACACATTGCACCGGTTAAAATGAACGCAATCAATGCATTTATAGGAATATCTGGCTCTAAAACCAAAGATACAATACCTATTGCAAGAGCAGAAATACTAACAATAGAACCCGCTAAACCATCTATACCGTCAATAAAATTAATAGCATTTGTAATCCCTACAATCCAAAGCAAAGTAACAGGATATGACAAAACTCCCAAATCAATACAATTACCAAATGGATTAAATAAATTTTCTATTCTGACTCCCAAAAGTATAACAATCGTAGCGATTGCTATCTGAATAAAAAGTTTAAATTTTGCATTCAAACAATAAATATCATCTATTAAACCCATTAAAAACATCAAAGAACCGCCCACGATAATAGCGGAAAGTCCTTGCCCTTTCGGATAATAACTTAAAAGTATCAAAAATAAAAACGAAAGCATAACAGAAATCCATATAGCAACTCCGCCAAGCCTTGAAATTTTGCCATGATGAATTTTTCTTTCGTTCGGAACATCAACTAAACCCATCTTTTGAGAATAATAAATTACCAAAGGAACTATGAAAATTCCGAGCAAATAAGCAATTATTGTGCCTAATACATGAGCTTGAGATAATTTAATCATTTTAACTTAACCCTATATTTCGCTGTAGAGAGGAAATTTCTTACACAAATCCAAACTTCTTTTTCTTAAATTTGTAATTTCATCTCTTTCAAGAATAGCATCTGCAATAATTTTTGCAATAACTTTCATCTCATCATTTTTCATCCCTCTTGTTGTTACAGCTGCGGTACCGACTCTGACGCCAGATGTAACAAAAGGACTTTGGGGATCATTCGGAACAGTATTTTTATTAGCTGTAATACCAACTTCCTCTAATAAATTTGCAACGTCCTTACCTGTCTTATTTAGTCTTCTCAAATCAAGAGTCATAACATGATTTTCAGATTTACCTCCGACTATATCAATTCCTTCTTTAATTAGTTCATTTGCAAGACATTTAGAATTCTCAACCACTTGTCTTGCATATTTTTTAAATTCTTCCCCTTGAGCTTCTTTAAGAGCAATTGCTTTGCCTGCAATGATATGTTCCAAAGGACCGCCCTGAGTGCCGGGAAATACTGCTTTATCTATTCCTGCAGCATGTTCACTTTTGCACATTATAATACCGCCTCTTGGCCCTCTTAAAGTTTTATGGGTTGTTGTAGTTACAAAATCAGCATAAGGCACAGGACTCGGATGACAACCCGCAGCAACCAGAGCCGCAATATGTGCAATATCAACCATTAAATAAGCCCCTATTGATTTTGCAATATTTGAAAATCTTTCAAAATCAATTATTCTCGAATAATTGCTTGCTCCTGCAATAATCATTTTGGGTTTAAATTCATATGCTTTCTTTTCAACATCATCATAGTCAATAACACCATCTTCATTTACCCCGTATGAAACAGCATTATAATTTATGCCTGAAAAATTAACAGGCGAACCATGGGTCAAATGCCCTCCGTTAGACAAATCCATACCTAAAATAGTATCACCTGTCTTAAGTGCATAAAAGAATACCGCCATATTAGCTTGAGCACCCGAATGCGGTTGAACATTGGCATGGTCGCATCCAAAAAGCTCGCAACACCTTTTTTGAGCAAGTTCTTCTATTTTATCAACACATTCACAACCGTTGTAGTACCTTTTAAAGGGTTTACCTTCAGCATATTTATTTGTTAATACGCTTCCGCAAGCTGCCATTACCGCAGGAGAAGTAAAATTCTCGGAAGCAATAAGCTCAATTGTTTCTCTTTGTCTTTTTAATTCAAGCTCTATATAATGCGCTACTTCGCTGTCAGTTTGTTTTATAACATCAAGTTCCATTGTTCTCCTCCAAAAAATTATTTTATAAAAGCATTCTACATTAAAAATAATTCAAAAAAAAGAAAGTTAAATATAATTAATAATTAAAATAATTTAAAAACTTACTTAACAATATTATTTCATTACGGGTTTTAAAAATATATGAAAATTTATCCGATATTTAAAACCCCATTTAAACAATTTAATTACTTCAAAATAAATAAAATTAACAAAACCGGCGAATTTAACGGTTTTAAAACTAATAATACCGATTGTTTTGCAAGTAGCGGCATTTCTTTTAAAAATAAGGATTTTAATCAAAAATTAAATGAAAAATTAAACTCTTCACAAGAAGAATTAATATTATTTTTATACGAAGAACTCCAAAAAAGAGCTAAAGAATTAAAAGTTTCAACATTAGCAAGAGAAGATTTAATTCAAAGAAAAATTCTTGAAATACTGGAATATTTAAATATTGAAAGCGATAAAGATAAAATCAGAGAATTTATTCTTGCGAATTTTAATGATTTTAAATTAAAAGCAACTGATTATACAACGGATATGTCTGCAGAAAGTTTGGATAGAAGAATATCAAGAAATTATAAAAAAAATGTAATCGACACGATGACTGAAAACAATTTGATAAGTTGCTTTCATGACTCATGCAAAGAAAAAAAAGAAGAAAAAAGAAAAGAATTTCAAGGTTTATTAGATAAATCCGATTTAAGCGAAGAAGAAAAAAAGATAATTATTAAAAGATTTATAAAAGGTGCAACATATCAAAATTTATCAGACGAAGACCAAAAAAGTCAAATGACAATATATACTATAATAATTAGAGGAATTTTAAAATTACAACAAAGCATGGGAAAATTACCCGACAAATTTAAAACATTTGTATGTGACTTTAAAAATACTTTTTACCCGAATAAAAACCTAAAAGATGTGGAAAATAGATTAATTAATGCACCCGCAGTGGTTAATAAAGACATAAAAGAGCTTATTAAAAGGGTGGATGATGTTGTTGATGAATTTAAAAATTACGGTCTTACAAGAGAAAATTATCTTGAAGCCGTATTTAAGCACATTGATTTATTCACTTTAACTGCAGAAAAAATTAAAAGCAACATTAACAACATAATAAATGATGAGTTCTTTAGAAAAAACGGCCTGTCACCGAAAGGATATATCAAAGCCGCACTAAGACAACCGCAATTATTCTATCTGAAAGCCAAGACAATAAAAGAAAATATTAAAGGGGTTGTCGATGATGAGTTCTTTAGAAAAAACGGACTATCTGAAAAAGAATATATTGAAGCTGCGCTAAGTAAACCACAATTATTCTGTATGAAAGCAAAAACTGTAAAAGAAAATATTAAAGGGGTTGTCGATGATGAATTCTTCAAAGAAAACGGGTTATCTCCCGGCATATACATTGAAACAGCGCTAAAACAACCGTCATTGTTTTATCAAAAAGCAGAAACAGTTCGTGAGCACATAAAAATACAACATTTAATTAAACTTGATAAATTGTATACTCATAACAAAACTCCAAGCGGAGATGAACTGGTTAACGTTGCAAAGCACAAACTTCTTACACTTTCATCCAGAAATTTGTATTTATTATTGTTAAAACAAAAAGTATTTGAAAGAAACAATATACCTGCTGAAATAAGAGGTCAAAATCAATCGGCAAGAAAAATAACAGAATATTATACAAAATTGTTTAAAGAAAACCCCGATTTAGTTATTTCATTTAATATCATTAATCACCCTCAAACACAAAGTTTTATTAAATTTTTAGAAGAATTTTCAAATGAAATTTCAGGCAAAAACCATTTCAAAGTAAAAATTATTAACGAATAATATTTTTATTGTAAAATATTTCTGTCACAAATTTTAAAAACATTAAGCAGAAGAAAGTTAACAACAATGAAAAACAAAAAATTAAGAAATATAGCAATTATTGCCCATGTTGACCATGGCAAAACAACTCTTGTAGATTGCATATTAGAAGCTACAAATGTATTTAAAGAACACCAGCAAATGGGAACATGTGTTCTTGACAACAATGATATAGAAAAAGAAAGAGGCATTACAATACTATCCAAAAACGTTGCTGTTGAATATAAAGGTGTTAAAATAAATGTCGTAGATACCCCCGGACACGCAGATTTCGGAGGAGAAGTTGAACGTGTTCTCGGAATGGTAGATGGAGCACTATTAATAGTTGATGCTCAAGAAGGGCCAATGCCTCAAACAAGATTTGTTTTATCCAAAGCTTTGGAATTGGGCATTAAAATCATTGTAGTAATCAATAAAATCGACAAACCCGGAGCAGATCCTGATGGAACTTTAGATAAAGTTTTTGATTTATTTACGGAACTGACAGACAGAGATGACTTAATTGATTTTCCTGTCATTTATTCAAGCTCTTTAAATAAATATGCAAAGGTAAATCTTGAAGATGAAAACAAAAATATCTTACCCCTGCTTGATTGCATATTGGAAAATATAGAAGGTCCGGAAGCAGATATAGACCTTCCGCTGCAACTTCAAATCACAACCCTTGATTACAATGAATATGTAGGACGTATAGCAATAGGAAGAATTAAAAACGGTAAAATTAAATCACAAGAACAGGTAACTCTTTTAAAAAGAGACGGCTCAGCTCAAAAGGGTAAAATCGTTAAGCTTTTCGGTTTTAAAGATTTAGGCAGAGTTGAAATTGAAGAAGCTTCAGCAGGAGATATTGTCGGAATTGCCGGATTTTCAGACATACAAATAGGCGAAACCATTTCTTGTTTAGCAAATCCGGTTGCGCTTCCGTTAATTAAAATAGACGAACCTACTCTGCAAATGAACTTTTCAATTAATGACTCTCCTTTTGCAGGCACCGAAGGAAAATACGTAACATCAAGACAACTTAGAAAAAGATTATACTTCGAACTTGAAAAAAATGTCTCCCTAAGAGTAGAGGATACAAATTCAACCGATGTTTTTAAAGTGTCGGGAAGAGGTGAATTGCATCTTGGAATTTTAATTGAAACCATGCGAAGAGAAGGTTATGAATTTCAAGTTTCAAAACCTGAAGTAATTTTCAAAGAAGAAAACGGAATTACTCTTGAACCTTATGAAAATTTAATTGTAGATGTACCTGAAGAATTTGTGGGTTCTGTTATTGAAAAGCTCTCATCAAGAAAAGCTCAAATGCAAAATATGGAAGCAGGTACAAAAAGAACAAACATAGACTTTATTATTCCGGCAAGAGGACTTATAGGTTTTCGATCTGAGTTTATAAGAATGACCAAAGGCGAAGGCATCATGTACCACACTTTTGAAAAATATGATGAATACGCAGGAGATATTCCCCGTCAAAGAACAGGTTCGCTCATAGCCCATGAAGACGGAGAAGCTGTTGCATACGCTCTGCATCAATTTGAAGACAGAGGCGTCTTTTTTATAACTCCAAAAACAAAAGTATACAGAGGCATGATAGTAGGAGAATGCAACCGTCCGCAAGATATAGCGGTTAATGTGTGCAAAACTAAAAAAATGACAAACATGCGTTCAGCGACAGCAGATGTGATGGTGACACTGCAAGCTCCGAAAATTATGGGTCTTGAAGATGCTCTTGAATACATACAAGATGACGAACTGGTTGAAATCACACCTGAAAACGTAAGAATGAGAAAAGCGGATTTAGTTAAGTTGAGATAAATAAAAGCCCTGAAACATCAGGGCTTTTATATTCTGCTCTAAGATTTAATTATTCATTTACAACCTGCGCATCAGCCACTTGTTCATTTTGTACAACAGTCGTCGCTTCTTGAACTGTCTTATTTTTATTTGCAAGAGCGGCCGCAACAACACCACATACAAGTGCGGTTCCTGCTGCGATAGCAGCTGTTACACCTTTATGTTTTTTTGCTAATTTGAGTAATGATGAAGCTTTCTCCTTTATATTATCAAAAAATTTCAACTTGTTCCTTGCCGTCTTTTTAACAGTAGATTTAGCACTAAGACTTGCTTCAGGATTAACTATGCCGCTTGCACCAGTGATGTTTACGGTATCCTTAGCAAGACTTCTATCTATCAACGCTTGCTTAGCTTCATCACCCAATAATTGATTAGTATTAGGAATTAAAGTAGTTGTTGGAATCTTATCACATATTCCGTAATCATTTCGTTGATTATGAAAATAACTTATCATTTCTGAATCAATACTCATCATAAACTCCTTTGCAAGCTGTTATATATATCAATAAAAATAAAAAAGCAAAAAAAATTGACACAAAAACAAAACTTCTTGTAACTTTTCTTCACAATTTTTAAAACAAATTTTTTGTGAGATAATTTAACTAACTGAGTATAAAAGGAGAACACTATGAGAGAAATTTCACCTCTGCAAAAAGAAAGAATGGCATACAAACCAAAACTGGCAGGAGCTCTGGCTTCAGGCATTAAAAATGTAAAATTAACTCTTAAAGAAGCAACAAGTTCTGTTGCCGACAAAGAAGAAATAAAAGCACTATTCCCGCATGTATATGGCGAACCTATCGCAAAATTCAGCTCAAAAGGAACTGATTTATCTGAACAAACAAGAAATATAGGTGTTATTTTATCAGGCGGTCAAGCCCCCGGGGGACATAACGTCATAGCGGGATTATATGATGCGCTTAAAACACAAAATTCATTAAATAAACTATATGGATTTTTAGGCGGTCCTTCAGGAATTGTAGATGGCAGCTATGTAGAAATTACAGATGAATTAATGGACAAATACCGCAATACAGGCGGATTTGACATAATAGGCTCAGGCAGAACAAAACTCGAAACAGAAAGTCAATTTGAAAAAGCACTTGAAGTATGCAAAAAATTAAACATCTCAGCTGTTGTTATAATCGGAGGCGATGATTCAAATACCAATGCTTGCCTTCTTGCAGAATGGATGAAAGCAAAAAATACCGGAATTTCCGTTATAGGATGTCCTAAAACAATTGATGGCGACCTCAAAAACGAACAAATTGAAATTTCATTCGGATTTGACACCGCAACAAAAACATACGCGGAACTCATAGGAAATATTCAAAGAGACGCTAATTCAGCTAAAAAATATTGGCACTTCATCAAATTAATGGGAAGAAGCGCTTCACATGTTTGTCTTGAAGCTGCACTTCAAACTCAACCGAATATTACATTAATCGGAGAAGAAGTGGAAGCAAAAAAACAATCACTGGAAGAAATTGTAAGTTATATGGCAAATATTATAACAGCAAGAGCAAACAAAGGTAAAAATTTCGGAATTGCACTAATTCCCGAAGGATTAATTGAATTTATTCCCGAGATGAAAACAATGATTTCTTCTCTCAATGATTTGCTTGCAGAGCTTGAAAAAAACAATAATTATCAATCTTCAACTCAACAAGAAAAATACGAAATAATTATTTCAAAACTTGATACTTCATCTGCAAAATTATTTAGCTCGCTTCCGTCTCAAATAAAAGCACAACTGCTAATGGACAGAGACCCCCATGGTAATGTTCAGGTCTCCAAAATCGAAACCGAAAAACTTTTAATTGAAATGGTTAGAGAAAAACTAAACGAAATGAAAAAACAAGGCTTATACAAAGGTAAATTCTCAGACCAAGCTCATTTCTTCGGATACGAAGGAAGATGTGCAGCGCCGTCAAATTTTGATGCCGACTATTGCTATTCACTTGGCTACAATGCATTTGCACTTATTCAAGCAGGGCTAACAGGCTATTTATCATCAATAAAAAATACGACAAAACCGGCATCTGAATGGATTGCAGGCGGAGTTCCCCTTACCATGATGATGAATATGGAAAAAAGACACGGAGAAATGAAACCCGTTATCAAAAAAGCGCTCGTTGAACTTAACGGACCTGTTTTCAAGGCGCTGGAAAGTCATCGAGAAAAATGGGCACTTAATGATTGCTATATTTTTCCTGGAGCAATTCAATATTTTGGACCCGCAAGTGTTTGCGATGCTACTACAATAACACTGCAACTTGAACAAGAAAAATCACTTGTTAATGTATAAAATATAAAAAGCGTGTTCATAATTGAACACGCTTTCAATTTAATAATATTATTTTAGTATTTAGTTAGGAAAATCAAATGTTAAAAGTTGGAATTGTCGGACTGCCAAACGTAGGAAAATCAACACTATTTAATGCACTAACAAGCGCTAAAAACGCTCAAAGCGCAAACTATCCTTTTTGCACAATTGAACCCAATGTGGGAGTTGTGAGCGTTCCTGATGAACGTCTGTATAAACTGCAACCATTGGTAAAAACAAATACTGTTATACCTACTACCATTGAATTTGTAGATATAGCAGGACTTGTGAAGGGTGCAAGCAAAGGAGAAGGTCTTGGCAACCAATTTTTGCACAACATAAGAGAAGTAGATGCCATTGTACAAGTTGTAAGATGCTTTGATGATGTCAACACCATACACGTAAACGGAAAAATAGACCCTATTGACGACATAGAAACAATAAACATGGAGCTTGCTCTTGCGGATATTTCTACTCTTGAAAACATTTCTAAAAGAATCGCAAAAAATGTCAAATCAAAAGATAAAGAAGCTCTCATTCAAGATGAAGTTATAAAAAAATGTATGACATATCTTGAAAAAGGCAAATTTATAGACACTGATAATTTCAATGAAGATGAAAAAAAAGCGCTGCATTTCTTTCATCTTCTGATGGCAAAACCTGTAATATATTGCTGCAATGTATCGGAGACCGACTTATTGAACGGCAATAATTATACAAAAAAAGTAACGGAATACGTGGGAAGTGATGCGCAAGTTGTATTAATATGCGCCAATCTCGAAGAAGAACTTGTTGATTTGGGCGAAACAGAAGCAAAAAATTATCTGAAAGAACTGGGAATTGAAAACTCAGGCATCGAAAGAATGATAAAATCAGCTTATGATATTTTAAATCTGAGAACATATATTACTGCAGGTGAAAAAGAAGTCAAAGCTTGGACTATTACAAAAGGCACAAAAGCACCTGCTGCAGCAGGTGTAATTCACAGCGACTTTGAAAAAGGTTTTATCAAAGCGGAAGTTATTTCTTACGATGATTTTATTAAAGCGGGTTCTTGGACAGCAGCAAGAGAAAAAGGGGTCGCGCGCCTTGAAGGAAAAGATTATATTGTTCAAGACGGAGATATAATGCTATTCAGGTTTAATAACTAATTTAACCTTAACCCAATTGATAATTTTTTCAATTAAGCATTTAATATTTTTTTCCAATTTTATTATTAAAATCCCTGATAAAACAGATAAAATTAAATTTATAATAAAGCATAAAGGCAATTTTATAATCAAATGCAATTTAATATAAGGCATTATATAAGATAATACAGAAGCCCCTATACCTTGCGAAAGGTAAAAATATAAAGCTCTTTGACCAATATAAGATAAATATTTATTGTTTATTTTTCCTCTAAGCAAATAAACAAGAGCAACAGAAGCTAAAGATGCAATTATGTACTGCATTCTAAAAGGAAACTTATATTCTTGTAAGATAATTTTATCTATAAAAATTCCATGCAAAGAATAAAAAAGACTTAAAATGAAAACTGTAAACGCAATAATTTTAAGCTTTTTTGAATTAATTTTATATAACGTTTCACCCAAAAGCATTAACCATATACAATAAAAGACTGTCTGAAGTCTGCTTCCCATTATCACTATTTTTGTAATTCCGTCACCTAAATAAATATGCAAATAATATAGAGGAATAAAAATCAAAAAGAAAAATTTTGCAATTACCCCGAAATATCTGACAATCATAACAGAATATATTAAACTGACGATATAAACCGGAACAAACCAATAAGAAGAGCCGACCACAGGTAAATATTCAATTTTAAAACGAGCCAATACAAAAGGTGCCAATAATTTATCAACAGATAATCCCCCAAAAATTATAAAACAAAATAAAACCACCCAGAAAAACAGAGCTGTAAGTTTTGCCATCTGCTTAATAGGATCTATATCCGGCTTAATTGACATGGTAAAACCCGCAAGAAAGAAAAAAACCGGAACATCAAACAATAAAGTAAGATTTTTTATAACATCAATACAATAAGAATTACTTTTAAAACAAAAAGCGGTGTGTATTAAAATAACGGAAACTATGGCAAGTCCCCTCATTGTATCAACGTATCCGTCACGAGTTTTAATATTATCCACCTATTTAACTCCTCTTAAAACATTTCTTTTTAAACATAAAATATGTAAATACACCCGCAATCGCAGGTGCTAAAACCTGCGCTAAAAAAGGATTTATATTCATATAAACAACAAAAACCTCAAGCAAAATTGCATTTATTAAATATGCAATAACCCAAGTTGAACAACATTTTAAATATTCTCTGACAATATTTCCTTTACCTCTAAAAACAAAAATTCGATGGGCATAGAAAGAAGTAAAAGATGATAATATCCATGCAATTGCTAAAGAAAGTTGATGAGAATTTTCTTTCAATATAATCAAAGAAACCGCATATAAAAAATATGCGAAAATAGCATTTATAATACCAACTATTATAAATCTGATTTTATCCGACATTCTCAACCAAACTCTTATCATTTCAATTATTTATTTTAAAACAGACAAAACAAAAATTAAAGTAACAATATAAAACAAAAATAACCACTTCAAATATATATCTTTTTCAACAAAATATATAGGGTCATCTTCCACTTTTGATACATTAACCAATAGCAGTAATCTAAAAATAATTAAAGAAAAAGGAATAGTAGTCAAATATAAATATTTTGTGCCCGCTCTTTCAATTGTAGATACATCCAAGACATAAGTGAAATAAAATGCAACAGATAATATAGCATTAAATAATATAAATTGTGCAACCAAAGAAGAATCTAAATCCTTGAGTGATGTTCTGCATTCGGTTTTTTCATCCAATAATTTCAATTCAAGCTTTCTTTTTGAGAAAGTAAAAAACATAGAAAGAAAAAATGTTAATAAAATTACCAAAGGCGAAGGCAAAACAAAAATCGCAAAACAACCGGCGACAATTCTGAAAATGAAACCGATAGCAATGCATGCTGCATCAATTAGTACAATATTTTTTAAAATCAAAGAATAAAATATATTCAATATAAAATATAAAACAATCATTAAAAAACAAAGTTTATTTAAAAAATAAGATAAAACAGAAGAAGCAACAATCAGCAAAATCATCAAAAATGCAGCTAATCCTTTAGAAATTTTACCGCTTGCAATCGGTCTGTTTCTTTTAATCGGATGTAATTTATCCTTTTTGATATCAATTAAATCATTAAAAACATATACAGCTGAAGATATAAATGAAAAAGCAATAAAAATAATTGCACAATTAAACCATAAATCGGGATTTAAAAAATTTGAGGAAAAAAACAAAGGAAAAACTACAATTAAATTTTTTACCCAATGATTAACCTTAAAAGTTTTGAATATATCTTTAATCAATTTATTTTATTCTCCATTTATCTATTCCTGAAAGTATATACGGAATTGTTTCAAAACTATCTATATTATCTGCATAATAACGATAGTCAACAAGCTTGAATTTTATATTATTTTCTTTTAATTTTTGAACAAAACTTGTCTCATACTTTACATATAATTCAAGATTTTTTTCTTTAACGGAATTTAAAACACTATTTATATTATTTTCATATTTCTTATTCAATTTATATAAATTTTTAAAAATAAAAAACGAATTTATAACCACACACAAAAATATAAAAATAACCAATATTTGAGATATTATTTTATTGTTTTTATTACTATTTGCAAAATATATGCAAGTAATAAACGGATACAACCAAACCTGAGGTGCATATCTTGCCCACCATGAATATGGATTTAAAAACGTTAATAAAGTAATAATAGTATAAATCAATAAAGCAAGCTTCTTTTCTTCTTTTGAATTATATCGGATAAAAAACAGCATTATTAAACTTAAGGTAAATATACCGCTGAATAAAACTCCAAAACCGCCAAACCTTGTATCAACATATAAATTACCTAGTTCTTTTTTGGTAAAAGAAAATGGAATTTTTAATTTAAAATTTTCGACATCACAAACCCCTGACGCTGATTCTGAATATATTGAAATAAAAATTTTGTGTATATAATTCTTTTCTTTAATGACAACAGGGGTATTTGACGTCATAATATCTCTTTTATTTTCTCCCATAAGAGGATAAAAAGGACTTCTTTTATAAGAAACCATATTGACGATATAAGGATTTATATTTAAAACCAATCCTAAAAGCGCAACAACCAAAACGATTTTTTTAAAAAGAAGAATTTTTTCAGTATTTTTTTGAAAATATAAATATATAAAATAACTCAAAAATGTAACAAAAATGAAAAATATACTTCCACTTTTAATACCTAAAAAACAAATACTGCTTGCAGAAAAAATCAATAACGGGATTTTTATTTTATTATTTTCACTGGTTTCTACATCGATAATCGACAACAACAAAACTGTTAAAAAACAACACAAAACAGAATCAATATAAAATGTAAAAAACTGAGAAATTATGACAGGATTTAACGATATGCACAATGAAAGCAAAATTGTTAAATAAAATTTTAAATTAACAAAACTCTTTTTATTCAATATATAAAAAGAATAGAAAAATAC
>CALVAW010000021.1 GCA_944325655.1 Candidatus Gastranaerophilales bacterium | reverse complement strand
TAGTAAAGAATTTATACAGTTTAATTAAAAATTTCAACTTGAATATATTTCAATAATTTGTTAAGTGTTGAAAAAGACGTAAAATGTGAATATAATGACTGTAAATGTCATTACAGTAAAACTTAGAGGCGTATTTATGAAAATATACAATAATATATTGGAGACAATAGGTTCAACACCCCTAGTTAAAATCAACAAACTTATAAAAGGAAATCTTTTTGTAAAATTGGAGTATTTTAATCCTGCAGGTTCCGTAAAAGACAGGGCAGCATTAAATATGATTAATAAGGCAAAAGAGCGCGGTTTAATAAATAAAGACACTGAAATAATTGAGCCGACAAGCGGAAATACAGGTATAGGACTTGCTCTTGTGTGTGCAGTTGAAGGTTACAGATTGACTATAGTAATGCCGGATAACATGAGCATTGAAAGACAAATGTTGATGAAAGCTTATGGTGCAAATATTGTTTTAACGGAAGGTAAACTTGGAATGAAAGGGGCTATTGATAAGGCAATTGAATTAAGCAAAAACAATTCTAACAGTTTTATTCCGCAACAGTTTGAAAATCCTGATAATTTAGCTGTTCATTATTTAACTACAGCAGAAGAGATTTGGACGGATACAGATGGGAAAATAGATATTTTTGTTGCCGGAATTGGTACAGGAGGGACTATAACAGGAGTTTCAAAAAAATTAAAAGAATATAACAGTAATATAAAAGTTGTTGGAGTTGAACCTTCTTCAAGTCCATATTTAAGTGAAGGTAAGGCAGGCATGCATAAAATTCAAGGAATAGGAGCAGGTTTTAAGCCTTCGATTTTAGACATGTCTTTAATAGATAAAATTATAGCTGTTGATGATGAAGAAGCGATAAGTATGACTAAAAATCTTGCAAAAAAAGAAGGAATATTAGCAGGAATTTCTTCGGGAGCTGCGGTTTGTGCTGCAATAAGTGAGTTAAGTAATAATAGTGAAAAAAATGTAGTTGTGTTATTGCCTGATAATGGAGAAAGGTATTTATCAGGCGGAATATTTTAATTTTTATAAAATGTGAAAAAAAAATATTCAGATGTTTTATAGAATATAAATAAGGAAAACATCATGAGAATTCAAAAATTATCTTCTTTATCTTTTAGGGCAAAAATGGTGAATTACCTTAAAGCAATTCATGCTTCTTCAATCGGTAGTCAACAAGATGAAGAAAAGTCTGCTGCGCAATTTCAAAAATTAAATGCTGTTTTGCCAAGCTATTTTTTAACTACGGGATATTATAACAATAAAGATATGTTAAAATTGGAAAAATATGATGACAAAACAAAAGCAAATCATACTATTCAAATGTGCAGTGTGAGTGGAAATAATACAATGCATATAGGTGATGTAGAGGTAGAAAATTTATCCAAATTAGTTGATACACTGGAAAGTATATATGGTAATACGGATGAAATTGAAGATAAGGCATTTAAAGTATCCGATGATATGCTGTTAAATAATCCAAAAGCAAAAGAAATTATGAGTATTGTAAAAAAAGAAGTTATGCCAAAAATTGAATGTCGTTTTTCTTTGGATAAACCATACTCAATTGAAATAACATCCGCAAATGATGAAGGAAAAAATTTATACATAAGCTACAGATCAGATAAAAAAGAGGGTTTTTTCGAGCCTTTTATAGCTAAAGAAAATCTTAAAATTATATTCAGAACTTATGATAAAGCGTATAATCCAATACAACATTGCGGATATTTTTATTTGCCCGAAGATTTAAGCGAAAAAGATAGCACTGAATTTTGGGTTAAAAATTTTGAAAAAACAATAAGTCAAATTATAAATAACAGGTATGTAGATTTATTAATAAATTAGAGATGACTTGTAAGTTTATTTAAAAGTTGACTTTTGGAATGATAGCCTGCAAATTGAGCTTCAATTTTGCCATTTTTGAAAAGAATAAAGCTCGGAAAACCGGTTATTCCATATTTATGTGCAATTTCTGCATGTTTGTCACAGTCCAGTTTGCCAATCCAAAATCCGTTATCACTTAATTCGTTTAATATAGGTTCTTCGTTTTTGCAGTATTTACACCATGTTGTATAAAAATCAACTAGTTTTAAGCCTTGTTTTGTTTCATTTTCAAAGTTATTTTCATTTAATTCTGTAATCATTTTTGTTCTCCTTAAAGATAATAATATATTTTTTTATTATAAATTAGTATTGCCGAAATGAATATTTTAACTTAACGAAAAAATGAACTGTAAGACTAATAAAAAATAAAAAAATATTGCTAATAATTTTATAATAACTTGAAAAACCTATTTATGTCGGATATACTGGTATAAGTACATTGATATTTTAATATGGGGATGTAAAGGTTTCGACGGGGTGAAGTTTATCGTTGCGGTTGCATTTCGAGCCGAATAACTCGTTAAACTTTTCAAAAAAATAAACGCTAATAACGTTGTAAAAGCTGATTTTGCTCCCAGAGCAATCGCTGCATAGTAGCGACAGCCACTCCATAAGCCCAACTTGCCGGTTTATGGGGTAAATTATGCAAGTACAGCACATATTTTCATTTAGCGATGTGTGTCAAGCTACAGTTAAATGAAGTTGGCAGTCTTTAAAATTGTCTTTGGACTTTGATTGGTTGCGGTAATTTTCCTGTCTTAGTTTAAGATAAAAGTGCCTATGAATGTAGATATCGCCTCGGTATCATTTCGGACGCGAGTTCAATTCTCGCCATCTCCATACTATTAAAAATAGAAAAGTAAAGACATGTCTGCTGTTAAGGTTTTAAGAGTTAGTGTATGATTTGCAGCTAACAAATATATCCTTTGATTGCAGATTTAGCCGCCGTATAAGGACTTGAAAGATATATAAATCCGTTTGTATTACCCATTCTGCCTTGAAAATTTCTGTTTTGGGTTGCAAGACAAACTTCGCCATCTCCTAAAATTCCGCCATGTACTCCTACACAAGGTCCGCAACCTGTCGGAATTAAGTTAGCGCCTGATTGTATAAATGTTTCCAGTAAGCCTTCTTTTGCTGCTTGCAGGTATATTTCTCTGCTTGCAGGTGCAATTATCAATCTTGTACCTTCGGCTACTTTATTGTTTTTTAATACTTTTGCGGCAACTCTTAAATCTTCAATTCTACCGTTTGTACAAGTGCCTATAAAAACCTGGTCAACTTTAATTTTATCGAGTTTTGAAACTTCTTTTACATTATCAACCGTATGAGGACATGCAACCATCGGTTTGATTTTTGATGCATCAATTTTAATTATTTTTTCATATATTGCATCATTGTCGATTTTAATTTCTTTAAACTTATCTCTTCTGTTTCTTGAAATTAAATAATTTTTAGTTTTTTCGTCTGTTTCGAACAGTCCTGCTTTAGCGCCGGCTTCAACAGCCATATTTGCAAGAGTGAATCTATCAGACATTTCCATATTTTTAATTGTTTCGCCCGTAAATTCCAATGCTTTATATGTAGCTCCGTCTGCGCCGATTAAGCCGATTAAATATAACATCAAATCTTTAGCGCAAACATTTTCATTAAATTCTCCGTTTACTTCAATTTTGTATGATTCGGGAACTTTGAACCATGTTTTACCGTATGCCATTGAAACTGCTATGTCTGTTGAACCCATCCCGGTTGCAAAAGCACCCAAGGCTCCTGAAGTGCAGGTGTGAGAATCTGCACCTACAAGAATTTCACCTGGGTTTACATATTCTTCTATAAGTCTTTGATGACAAACTCCGCAGCCGATATCAGATAGTACAGCGCCATATTCTTTTGCGAATTCTCGAATTATACTATGAGCGTTTGACAATTCTTTTCTTGGAGACGGCGCCGCATGGTCTATAAAAAGAATTGTTCGTTTCGGATTAAAAAGTTTTTTGTTTAATTTTTTAAATTCTTTTATAGCCAAGGGTCCTGTGCCATCTTGAGTTGCACATACATCTATATTTGCAACAATTAATTCTTTAAATTTGACTTCATGACCTGCATGGTCTGATAAAATTTTTTGTGCCAGAGTTTGTCCCATAATTTACTCCATAATTTTTCTTAAATTATAAAACAAAAATATTCTAAATAACATTTTTCGTTTAATTATATGATAACAAACATCTTGTTTTTTACGATAATAGAGCAATAAATTAGGAGTTTTATAACTTATGGATATAGCAGCTTTAATAGGTACATTTTTAGGAATAGGATTTATTCTTGCAGGTCAAGCTCTGGAAGGCGGTAATGTAGGTCAATTATTGCAGATAACGGCAGCATTTATTGTTGTCGGGGGTACTGCCGGTGCAGTTTTTTTGAGTTTTCCTATTGAAGATTTTAAAATTGCAGGTCAATGTATAGGGGTTGTTTATTTCGGTAAAGCTCCGAAATTAGAAACATTAATTGAAGAAATAATCGGATATGCACAGAAGGCTCGTAAAGAAGGGGTTATTGTTCTTGAAAAAGAAGCTAAAAATGCTTCCCATCCGCTTTTGAAATTAGGCTTGGAAGCTGTGGCAGACGGAGCTGATCCTACTTTGGTTAAAGATATGATGGAGACTCAATTATCGCAGCTTCAAGAAAAAATAGCAGCCGGTGCAAAAGTATTGGAATCTGCGGGAGGGTATTCTCCTACACTAGGTATCATCGGTGCGGTACTCGGTTTGATACAGGTTATGCAAAATCTATCAGATCCATCTAAATTGGGAGCAGGTATAGCTGTTGCGTTTGTTGCAACAATTTATGGTTTGGTTGTTGCAAACCTTATTACAATACCATATTCAACCAGAACAAAAAGAAAATATGCAAGAATTTTTACTTCAATGGAATTAATGATTGAAGGAATATTGTCAATTCAGGCAGGAGAATCTCCGGCTTTAATTGAAAGAAAACTTGAATGTTATATTGTTGAAAGTAAGCCTAAAAAAGGAAATGATGCTTAATGGCAAGAAAAAAACCGGCAGAAGAACATGAAAATCTGGAACGTTGGCTTGTTTCTTATGCCGACTTTATGACGTTGCTTTTTGCAACATTTGTTGTGTTATATGCTTTAGCGCAATCTGACGTAAATTCTTTTAAGGGTATTGAAGAAGCTTTAAGAAAAGCGTTCAGTCAAAGCATATTTAATTCCGAATCAAGTATTATGGAAGGGCAAGATTCTATTTTAGAGGGTTATCAAGGAGCAATGAATCCTTTGATGCTTGAATATATGAGTCAAAAATATGAACAAACATCTTATGAAGATATAAAAGATGAAATTGAAAAATTAAAAGAAGACGGAGTAAGTGCTGAAATTGATGATAGAGGATTGGTGATAAGATTAAACAGTCATGCAATTCAATTTGCACCGGGAGGGGCTGATCTTTCTCAAAAATCTTATGAAGTTTTAAATGCTGTTGCAAAAATTATTAAAGATAAATTTTCAATTCACTATATTCAAGTAGAAGGACATACGGACTCTGATCCGATTTCTAATCCTAAATATCCTTCTAACTGGGAGCTTTCTTCTGCCAGAGCATCTAGAGTTGTGAGATATCTCATTAATTCTCAAGGTTTTAATCCAAAATTATTTATAGCAACAGGTCTTGCCGATACAATTCCTGTTGTGCCAAATACAACTGCTCAAAATAAAGCTAAAAACAGACGTGTTGAAATTATAATTTTGAAAAATAAAAATAAGCATTTATCTAAAAAGAATATGCAGGAGATTATAAAAGAAGTTCAAATCGAACAAAAAAAAGTAAATATGCAGGAAAAACAACCTTCAAAGGCAATTGAGGGTTTAATCGGAAATGATAAAGAATTATTGCAAAATGTTATAGATTTGACTGACCAATATGAAAATGAAAATAAAAGATTAGATTCTCTGCAATCCGGTGATTATATGCATGATGGCTCTAAACCCGAATTTATGGAGCAAAATAATGAAAGAAAGTAATTATTTTGCAATTTTTGGCGGCGGCGGAATAAGGGGAATAGCATATTGCGGCGCATATAAGGCTTTGGTTGAAAATAATATAAAATTAACAGGTTATGCCGGAAGTTCAATCGGTGCCGTGTTTAGCGGTTTACTTGCTCTTGGATATTCTTATGATGAAATTTATGAAATATTATCAAATACCGGATTTGAAATGTTTATTGACATTAATATAGATTTTAAAAAAGAACTTGCTTTGTCAAAAGGAAAAATTTTTCTCGATTGGATGAGAGAAAAAATTGAAAAAAAATTCTATAAAGAATCATATCAAAAAGGTAAAATGTCTCCTGTCAGATTTTGCGATATAAAGGAAAATTTGATAATTTATTCGGTTGATTTAACAAATATCAAATTTTTCGAATTTTCAAAAGAAAAGACTCCCGATTTTGAAATTGCTTCTGCAATAAGAGCAAGTGTTTCTATGCCGGGATTGTTTGTTCCCTTTGAATACGAAGGAAATTTAATTGTTGACGGGGATTTGTTGAAATCAATGCCGTTGTGGAGAGTTACAAATTCTATAAAAAATTTAGAAGAAAGAATATTGGAATTTAGACTTGAGGATAATGAAGCTGCAAAGAAAATTTCAAATTCACTGGAATATATAAACAGGGTTTATAATGCAATAAGCGGCTTTGCAACTGATTATATAGTAGATTTATATAAAGAGAAAGATAAATTTGATTATATAAAAATTAATACAAAAGATGTTTCTGTAGTAGATTTTTTAATTCCCATAGAAAAGAAAAAAGAATTATTTGAAACCGGATATAAAATTACCAATAATTATCTTAAAGAATTTTTACCGTTAAAAAGAAAAAAAATATTGGATAAGTATGTGAATTTGTTGAGATATTTAATGAAATTTCAAAAGGAATTTGATAAAAAAAATATTATAAATTCATATTTAAAATTATGCGAGTTATTTGTTTTTTTGTGCGAAGAAAAACAGTATCTTGATTCTAAGGTTTTTCAAATGATTTCTGATTTTAAAAATAAATTCATACAAAACTATAAAACATTCAGTTTCTTTGGTTATAAAAGCGCAAAAACCAAAAACAAAGAAGAAATGTTGAAAGAATTGCTTGAAATTATAAAAATTATTACATTGAAAACAAACGAATTAAAACAAAATTAATAATTTTTATATATTATTCCTATTAATCCGTTTTCAAAATTTTTTATTACTGCCATTCTTTTTGGTGAATTTTGAATCATTATTGTGAAAACAACTTGTCTGCCTTTTCTTGTTTTAAGCGTTCCTGTTATGCAAGAAATTTGCGAAAGGGTGCCTGTTTTTGCTCTTAAATTATTTTCCAAAAATAATAATCGATTTTTAAGAGTTCCTTTTTTGGGTGTTGCCATTAAATTTTTAAAATTTTCATCTTTGCATAATTCTCTTAAAACTTTTGTGCAAAATTCAGCATTTACAAGATTATATCTTGAAACGCCGCTTCCATCTTTTATTGTTATTCCGTCGGTATAATATGGTTTGAATTTTTCTTCAAACATGTCAATGGCATTATCAACAGTGGCAGGATGTTTGTAATTTATATATTTTGCGGCTGCTATTCTAAATACAATTTCAGAAGTAAAGTTATCCGAATATAAGAGAACTTCTTTTGATATATCTTCAATAGAATGCTGAGTGCATGCTATTTTTTCTATTGAATCTTTGGGTAATTTTTTTCTTTTTATTTTTTTATCATAAGAAATCCCGCTTTTTTTGATTGCTTTTAAAAGTTTGATATTAAAATTCAATTCAGGATCCAAAACCGGTAATTTTATAATTTCATCTTTTGAAACTGTGCCTTGAAAATTTATTATAGGAGAATTGTCTCCGTATAATTTTTTAATTTCAATTTTTTGTTGATTTGACTCAGGTGAAACAAGTTTAAGCTCGTTGATTATGGGCAATTTATAATCATCGTTTTGAATAATATCTATCTTTGTGGCAAGACTCGAGCGTTTTATAGCAATATTTACGTAATTTTTATCAATTATGTAAGGGCTCAGAGGTCTTGAATTAGGCCACATGTCTTCTGCCATCCAACCGTTTGGATATGGGGTTTTTTCTATAATGTAATCATCTATATATATATTTTGAATTTTTGATGTATCATATTTTTCTTTTATTTCTTTAAAAAGATTATTTAAATCTATTTGCGAAAGCAAAGGATCTGCGCCAAGCTTTAAATATAAATTATTTTTTGAATCTTTATATACGGCAGTTTCAAATTCATAATCTTTTCCGAGTTCAAGATAGCTCGCTCCGAAGATTAAAACTTTCATGGTGCTTGCAGGGTTTAACAATTTTGTTTCATTTCTTTTATATAAAACTTTGCCGCTTTTTTCATCCATTAGAAAAACGCTTACTGTAGATGACATTCCAAAACCCGATTCTCTGATGTGTTTTTGTATTTCATTGGCGAAAATCGGCATATTTATAAATAAAGATAATAGTATGGTAATGATTATTTTTTTCAATTTATAACTCCTCGGGGCTTCCAATTCTTCCAAGAACGGCACTTGCAGCTGCTATATAAGGACTTGCAAGATATATTTTTGAGCTGGTGTGACCCATACGACCTACAAAATTTCTGTTTGTTGTGGAGATGCAAACTTCGTTATCCGCCAATATACCGCAATGACCTCCAAGACAAGGTCCGCAAGTCGGTGTTGAAATAGCAGCTCCAGCTTCTATCAAGGTTTGGTAATAACCAAGTTCAATTGATTTTAAAATAGTTTTCTGCGTTGCAGGAAATACCAATAACCTTACGTTCGGATGAACTTTTTTGTTTTTTAAAATTTCTGCCGCTGCTTTTATATCTTCAAGTCTGCCGTTTGTGCAACTGCCGATTACAACTTGATCAATTTTAATATTATCTTTTATTGCTTCGGATATTGTGTGTGTGTTTTCGGGTAAGTGAGGATATGCTACAATAGGTTCTATTTTTGATGTATCATATTCCAGCACTTTTTCATAACAGGCGTTTTCATCACTTTTCAAAAATAAAGGTTTTCTTGAATAATTGTTATGAAAATGTTTTTCAATATATTCTTTGGTTTTATCGTCAGCTTCTATTATACCGTTTTTAGCTCCTGCTTCTATTGCCATATTGCAAATGGTGAAACGTCCGTCCATGTCCAAAGACTTAATGGCATCACCGCTAAATTCCAAGGTTTTATACAATGCACCATCCACACCAATATCGCCTATTAAATATAATATTAAATCTTTTGCGGTGACATATTTATTAAGCTTGCCGTTAAATATGATTTTTATTGTTGACGGAACTTTAAACCAGGTTGAACCTGAAGCTATAGAACAACCAAGGTCGGTTGAGCCGACGCCGGTGGAAAAAGCTCCTAATGCACCGTATGTACATGTATGTGAATCGGCTCCGATAATCAAATCACCGGCGGTTACAATTCCTTTTTCAGGCAACAGAGCATGCTCGATACCCATTGTTCCGACATCAAATTTATGTGTAAGATTATATTTTTTTACAAAATCTCTTAAAATTTTAGCTTGTTGAGCAGATTTAATATCTTTGTTCGGAACAAAATGATCAGGAACCATTACAACGGCAGATTTATTAAAGACTTCTTTTGCTCCCGTATTTTCAAAGACATCAATTGCAATAGGACCTGTAATGTCATTTGCAAGGGCAATATCAATTTTTGCTTCTATTAAATCGCCCGCCTTAACAAAATCTTTGTTTGAATGCAAAGCAAAAATTTTTTCTGTAATTGTCATAGGGTGGGCATTTTGCATTTTATTTTCCTTGTTTTGCTTTGATATCAAGAACATTGTTATGCCCTATAACGTAGGCCACACAAGTTTTTGTGCTGGAGACAAACCAAGCGCAATTTTCCTGTAAACAAATTCTATAATCGTTGTTTCCTGCCGATAATAAAGGACAAAAGGGTATCCTTTTTTTTGATGTATTCATTTCAGTCATATTAAACTCTCGTTTTCTCTAATTCTATACCTTTTTTTATCAGATTGCATTTTGTTTCATCGCATTTTTTTTCTTCTTCTTTGTATATTTTTGATCTGTTTATTACTTCATCGAAGTCAATTAAATGGGCATCAAAATCAGGTCCGTCTACACATGCAAACTTAACCTTGCCGCCAACCGTAACTCGGCATGCTCCGCACATTCCTGTGCCGTCTACCATAATAGGATTCATTGATGCTTCGGTTTTGATTTTATATGGTCTGGTAAGCTCTGCAACAGCTCTCATCATTGGCATGGGGCCTACTGCAATAACATAATCCACTTTTTCTTTGTCTATTATTTCTTTTGCTACATTAGTTGTAAAACCTTTTATTCCGTAACTTCCGTCGTCTGTTGTGATGTGAAGTTCGCTAACTGCATTTTTCATTTTGTCTTCCCAGAAGATTAAATCTTTGGTTCTTGCTCCCATTACCATGTGAACTTTGTTACCTGCTTCTTTAAAAGCTTTTGCAATTAAATAGCAGGGAGCGGCACCGTAGCCGCCTGCAACGCATATAACCGTTCCGTATTTTTCAATATGTGTAGGTACTCCTAACGGACCGACTATATCTTCAATACAATCACCTACTTCAAGAGAGGCGAGTTTTTTTGTTGTATATCCGACTGCCATATAAACTATTGTCAGGATTTCGTTTTGTCTGTCATAATCAGCTATTGTAAGAGGGATACGTTCAGAGTTTTTATCTGTTCTTAAAATGATAAATTGACCTGCCTTTGCGTTTTTTGTTATAAAAGGTGCTTTGACCCTGATTTCATATTGGTTTTTGCATAACTCTTTTTTGTATAAAATTTCATATCCCATTTTTTAATCTTCCTCCGACTATTAGTTTTAAGAATATAATATAGCAAAAATAATGCTTTGTCATTTTTTAAATAAAGAAATATTTAATTATATTAATATTATTTTTGTTCAAATAATAAAAAAAATCATGATTATTTTTAGCGAACTTTTTTATAAAAATTTATTCATATAATTAAATTATAAAATTTAATATATGAAATCTTACTATATGTTATATAACGTATTTTTAATTTTAGTATGTTATATTAATTATATGGAGATAGCAAAAATACATTTAAAAAATAAAGAATATTGTTTGGATAAAGAAAAATTATTATGTTTTATAAATATGTTTCAAAAGATTAAATCTAACGAGAAAAGCATATTTAAAATTTTAAAAAACAGAAAACTTTTGGATGAAATATTTTTAAATAATTTTAAAATATTTTAAGATATGAAAAAAGCTGCAAACAGAGCGTTTGCAGCTAAAAATCGAGTAATTGATTTTATTGTCCGAAAGCAATTGTAACTTTTTCTTTCGGGTTAACTTTGGAAATAGGATTTCCTGTGGGGTCAACAAGGTATGCAATTTCATCACCTGTTGTTTGGAATAAGCCCATTGTTCCTGATAAAGCAGTTCTTGTAAGGTCAACAGGAGCTTTGAAAGCAGTTTTCAGACCATCTTGGTAGCTTCTGCCGGCAGCTTTGAATTTACCGGATAGAAGTTCGGATGTGCCTACACCTGTTTGATCAAGTAATGCTTCTGCTGCATTTGAAATACCGATAGCAGCTCCGCCGATTGTTCTGCCTGCGGTACCAATTAATGAACCTGTCCAAGTAAACGGCATTTGAACTAATCTTAACAAACCATTAATTTCTTTTTGTCTTTCTACTCTGGCAGTTAAAATTTGTTGAGGCAGTTGTGCTTTACATCCGTCGCAATTAATAATTTCATTAAATGAAAGTTTTAGCGAACCTTGTTCATTTTTAGAAGGACGTGTAACTTCGGTTACTTTACCTCTTACTGTTGAACCGCAAGGGAATGTTTGTCCGTTAATGGTAATTTCATTTAAAGTTGTAGCGCTAAATTGTTCGCCGACATTGGCATGTTTTGCATTTATTATATCGTTCATGGATAATTGAAGTGTAGGAATTGTTACTCTTGTTTCTCTTTCCATGAATGTTTTTCCGCCAAGGTCTTGAGATGCGGTTTTGGTTGATTTGTCATATCCGCCTGCAACTCTTATGTTTTGTAACATAGCACTTGCTTCTGCACGAGTTGTTTTGTCATTAGGACGGATATAATCTTGGTTTCGTTCATTTTTAAGTGCGCCATTGTCAATAGCTTTTGCTACACATTCTCTTGCCCAGCATGGAACTTGAGAGCCATCTTTATATTTTGAAAGAATTTGATCTGCTTTTGTTTCATCCATAGGACAGCTTAGGCCTTTTGACATTATAGTTAAAGCTTCGGTTCTTGAAATGTTTTCATTTGGTTTAAACATATCATTACCTTTGCCTGCTATCATATTTTCAGATACGCCTTTTGAAATATAGCTGTGTGCCCAATGGTTTTGTGGTACGTCTTTGAATGTTAAGTTGTCACAACCGGATGTCATATCAAGATTATAGCCTTTTACAACCATTGTTGCCATTTCAGCACGAGATACTTTTCTGTTTGGTTTGAATAATCCGTCAGGATAACCTTCAAGAACACAAGCTTCAGTTAAACGGTTTATATCGGAGCTTGCCCAGTAGCTGTCAAATACATCGGGATATTGTTGAGCGGTGATATCCGCTGCAGCTCCAGTAAAGCCCATGCAAGCACAAGGTTCGGTTGTTTTTTTGATAATATCCATTGTTGTTGTAGAATGTACATTTGGAGCTGCATCACAATCATATTTTGGCATAGCATCTGCATCAATAACAGGTGCTGCTCCGCCTGTAGGGCATCCACATTCAACAGGGACACCTTTGTAGCAAGGTTTTAATAATGAATCATTGATTTGAGTATTGTTGCTGCTTTCTCCGACTTGCGCCTGATTTGAATTTGAATAAATTGCATTAGGGTATGCGTATGTTTGTTGGTTTAAGGTTTTGCACTCTTCACAGGGAGCAGCACCACCTGTAGGACATCCGCAATCTGATTTTTGTTCTTCGCATCCGCAATCTGTTTTTTGGGTTTCGCAAGGGTCACACTTGCTTTTTTTCTTTTTGCAGTCGCAATCAGCTTTTTTACATTTTGAACAAGTAGCATTATCCGGGGTTACAATTTCTGAATTGTTATTGCAACCGCAATCTTCTGCAACAGGACATGCTGCAAATGTCATAGGAACAGTTAAGGCTAATGCGCATAAGCTGATTGTAGCGCCTTTTAATAGTCTTCTTTTGATAGTCATTTTTCCTCCTTTTATGTAGCATTTGTTTTACAAACAGACTATGCTTTTTGAAATTTGCGTTTGTTTTATTTGTCGAGCAAATTTAACTAAAATAAAACGCACAATTTCATTTTAAAATTATGCGTTTTATTTAGTTTGTATTCATTACCATAAAAGGTTATCTAAAATGCTAATTATTATATTTCTGACAGTAGATAATCTGCCATCCATTGGTATTCGCTGCTTTCAGTTGCAAGAGCTCTTAGAGGAACAACGGCACTTTCGCCTATTCTGATAAGACTCATTGCAACAATTCCTCTTTGCAAGCCTTTTAGTGTTCTCAATTTTTCAACAAGAGCATTAACAGCTTTTGCGCCAAGCGCTACTATTGAATTTTCAACATCGTTTTTTGTTGCAGAATCCACATCTGATAATAAAAAGTCAAGTTTTTCCGATATATTGTCTTGTTTAATATTTAAATTAGAATCAATAACTGCTTGCATTTTATTTCCTCAATTTTTCTCTTTGCTTTTTAAAGTATACAGGATAAAAAATTCTTTTTTCAATTTCCTTATACAATCTTTATATCAATTTAAAAAATTATCTTAATGTTAAAAATCTTTTATAAGTACTTATGGCATTATTTTTGCCATTCCATTTGTCTTTGTTGCCGTTTGCAAGAGTATCCAATATTTTGTTTGCTTTTTCTTTTTCTCCTTGTAATCTGCACATTAAAATCCTAAACAATTTATTAATTTCATCAAAATCCAATAAATCAGATTCCGTAATTTGAATAAGTATATCGATTTTACTTTCGGATAAGTCATGATGAGCAGTGGATAAAATTTCATATATTAACTTATGATAATTTTTTTCTTGTTCTTGTTCTTTTTTAACAAGGTTTGAAGTTAAAATGAGCAGACTTTCTCTAAAGGTATGGTCAGCATCTTCAATTAAATTTATTAAATTATTCATATAATTACTGTCTAAAGGAGGTAAATCATCTTCTTTCAAAGAACTGTAAATATATTCAAATGCATTTGCAACATCTAAATTAAAGCTTCCTTCTCGAATACAATTGAGGATTAAATATAAAGGGAAGCCTTTTTCTGCTGCCATTGCGGCATCAAGATTATTATCAAGTATGTTTTTTAAGCTTTCACAGGTTTCGCTATCCATGCTTTGTATATATTGTAATTCTTGTTTAATTTTTTCTTGCGATTCCTGTTTTTCTTCTTGCAATTGTCTCAGACAAAAAATCGGACCCGTATCTCCAAAATAATCTATATCAAAATCAACATCTCCGTTATTTTGGTAGCATCCGATATCTATATTTTGTATTTCTTGATTTTTATTCGTATCATATAAACTAATAATGTTGCTATAAGGGTAAATCATGTATAACAAATTTTTATATCTTTTGGATTTTATTGCTATACAGCAGCCATCTTGAATGTTTTTATTTATAAAAGACATTAAGAAACTTTCTAAATCAAATGCTACGGTATAGTCATTTTTTGTAAAATTAATTTCTTCTATAATTTTTTTTCCTTCAGGAGTTATTTTTTTTGTTGTTTCGATTGTATATTCGGGAAATTGTTGTCTTAGCGCTTTTATATATTCCATGGCAATTCTAGACATAATCAGGTCTGATTTTTCTTGTTTTGTTTTTCTTTCTTTGCTTTTTTCATCGTCTTCTTCGTCGTCGAAGTCAAAATCTTCTAAGGATAATTCTTCATAATCCGCTTTTAGTAAATCTTTTTCATTTAAAGTACCTTCTTGGTAAAAATTTTTAATATTATCAAGACCTCTTAAGTCTGCTTTTTGAAGCATATTTTGTACTTCTTTTCGGATAGTTTCGTAAGATTTTAATGCATTTCTTGCAAGAAATGCATCCGAATAATAATATTCAAGAGCCTGATTAATCTCGCTTCTGCTTGCAGATTCACCGATTTGATTTAAAAATGCTTCAATTTCATCAATTTCTCTGTTTCTTCTTTTGGATAAAGTTATTAAAAATTTGTCATATCCGATTATATTATTTGAAAATGGTTCTTGTGTTTGTTCTTTTGTAGTTTGTTCGGTTTTATTTGCAGATTCTTTGCTTGTAGTTTTCGGAACTTTTTTGTTAAAGTCGTAATAAATTACATTATCAATTAACATAGCTATTCTTTCTTTTGTTTATGTTGATTATAAGTAAAGAAAAGAAATTTTTTTGCGTACTTTGTTGTTTATTAATTAAATTTAATTTTTTGTAGTAAAATTATTTTATGTTTGATAATTTATCTGAAAGATTACAGGAAATAATTAGAAAAACCGGTGCTAATGCTACTTTGACCGAAGAAAACATGCAAGATGCACTTAGGGAAATAAGAAGGGCGCTTTTGGGTGCTGATGTATCTTTGAATGTTGTTAAGTCTTTTATTTCTTCAATTAAAGATAAGGCCGAAGGCGAAAATGTAGTTAAGTCAACAAATCCTTCACAGACTCTTATTAAAATTGTGAACGATGAATTGACTAAACTTTTGGGTGAAAAGCAATCTCCTTTGAAGCTGGACAGCAACCCTTCTGTTATTATGATGTTGGGATTGCAAGGTTCAGGTAAAACTACAAGTGCGGCGAAATTGGCTTTAAAATTAAAAAAGGAAGGAAAATCTCCTCTTTTGGTCGGGCTGGATATATATCGTCCTGCTGCAATATTACAGCTTAAAACTCTTGCAGAAGATAATAAAATTGATTTTTTCTCAATAGAAGATGAAAAAAATGTATTAAAAATTGCAAAAAGTTCATTTGAATATGCAAAAGAACATAATAATACCGTTTTGATTTTTGATACTGCAGGAAGATTGCAAATTGATTCGGATATGATGGCGGAATTATTGCTTATTAGTAATAATTTTAAAATTAACGAAAAATTATTGGTTGTAGATTCCATGATAGGTCAGGCTGCACTTGAAGTTGCGGTTAATTTTGATGAGCAGTTAGGTATAGATGGTGTTATTTTAACAAAATTAGACGGCGATACTAAGGGCGGTTGTGCATTAAGTATAGTATATGCCACAAAAAAACCGATTAAACTTATCGGCACCGGTGAAAAAATTGAACCCCTAGAGGATTTTTATCCCGACAGAATGGCAAACAGAATTCTTGGCATGGGTGATATTGTATCTCTTGTTGAAAGGGCTCAAAAAAATATAGATATAAAAGAAGCTAAAGAGCTTGAAAGTAAAATGCTGAAGGCTGAGTTTAGTTTCGAAGATTTTTTAAAAATTCAAAAACAAATAAAAGCACTTGGCTCTTTTGGAGGAATTTTATCAATGCTTCCTTTGGGTATATCTAAAAATGATACTGAAAAAATTTCTCATGAAGGCGAAAAACAATTTAAAAAAATTGAAGTTTTTATTCAATCAATGACTCCCGAAGAAAGAAAAAATCCTAATATTTTAAATGCTTCTCGCAAAAGAAGAATTGCAGCGGGTGCAGGCATGGATATAAATGAATTAAACAATTTTATTACACAGTTTGAAACAATGCGAAAAATGATGAAGGGATTAGGCGGTTTAAAAAATTCATTTAAAGGTAAAAAAGGTAAAATGCCTTTTAATATGCCTCCTAAATTTCCGTTTTAATAAGGAAAAAAGATATGAGAATTGTAATATACGGCGCAAATGAAATGGCTTCTGCAATAGCGGCAGAATTATTTGAAGATCATGATGTCATTATTATTGATCCTTGTCAAAAGAAATTGGATACATTTGCAAGATTAGATATAGGTTTGGTTTGTGCAGATGCTTTGAATATTAATATTTTAAAGGATGCCGATATTGAAAGCACTGATGCTTTCATTGCGTTAACTGATGATGATGAAATAAATATAATTGCCTGTTTAATGGCAAAACAGATTTCAGATGCGCAAACAATTTGTTTTGTAAGCAAAAAAGAATCTATGGAGTCAATCAATTCTCTTAAGGATGAATATAAAAATTCTTATGCTCAAAATATAGATAATGTTATTTGGCCTCAAAGGCTTCTGGCTCAAGAAATTTTTAAAATTATTGCTGTTCCTAATGCTGTAGATGTTGAAAATTTTGCTCATGGAAGAGCTCGTTTGTTGGAATATCGAATTAAAGAGGATTCTGAAATTTTAAATAAAAAATTAAAAGATTGTTATTTTAATTCGGAAGTGCTTGTTGTTGGAATTGTCAGAAATGATGAGCTTTTTATACCAAACGGAAACAGCGAATTTTTATTGAATGATAAGGCTGTTTTAATGGGAACTCCGATAGGACTTGATATAGCAGCAAGTGAATTGTTTGAATCAAAAGGCAGTGTTAAAAAAATAGCAATTATAGGAGGAGGTTCCGTAGGGTTTGAGTTAGCAGGCGCGCTAGAAAAAACAGCAATGAATTTAAAATTAATTGAAAATAACTATGAAAGATGCGAAATGTTATCGCAAAATTTAAAGAAAACTTTAATTTTAAACGAATCAGGCACAAGTCTTGAATTATTGGAGCAGGAAGAAATAGGCAGATCGGATGTTGTTATTGCAATTACAAATAATGATGAAAAAAATTTACTATGCTCGCTTCTTTCTAAACAACTTGGTGCAAAAAAAGTTATAACAAGAGTATCACAAGGCACAACTGCAAATTTATTTGAAAAAGTTGGTGTTGATGTTGCGATATCTCAAAGAGAAGCGTGCGTAAACGAAATTAAAAATCGAATTATAGATTCCAGAGAAGGTATAATTGCAACTGTTGAGCGCGGGCAAGGTGAAATATTGGAGATACAATTGAATAAGAATTTTGTGTCAAAAACTATTGCCGAAATCAAAATGCCTACTCCAAGCGTTATTGCCATTATAAGAAGAGGATCAAAAGTAATTATCCCGAAAGGTCAAACGACTGTTCAGGCCGGAGACATTCTTTTGATTTTTACAAAAACCGATGATGTCATTAAGGTTAAGGAATATTTAAATAATGCGGTATAATCTCATATTTAATATACTTTCAATGCTGTTAAAGCAACTTGGATTTATGTTTTTAATTCCGGTTATAGGTGCTTTTTTATTGCATGAAAATAATGAAATATTACCTTTTATAATAGCCGGTTTGATATCGTATATTTTTGGTTTTTTGTTTTCATTAAATAATGCTGACAAAAAAGATATAGATAATATTAAAAAATCAGAATCTTTGATAACGGTTCTTTTTGCTTGGATATTATTTAGTTTAATGTGTTCAATTCCGTATTTATTTTACGGATTTAATTTTACAAATGCTTGTTTTGAGGCTGTTTCAGGAGTAACTACCACAGGCGGTACAGTTATTGTTGATTTTAGTTTATATCCTAAAACATTATTTTTCTACCGTTCTTTAACTCAGTGGATAGGCGGTATGGGCATAGTTGTATTATTTATCGCTGTTTTGCCTAAAATTGCAGTTGCAGGCAGGCAGATGTTTTATGCTGAAGCCCCTGCTCCTACAGAGGATAAAGCAACTCCCAGAATTCGTTATACTGCAAGCTGGCTTTGGGGTTTGTATCTTACTTTTACTGTGCTTGAAATAATTATATTAAAATTTTTAGGACTTGATTTTTATAATGCGATTGTAACTTCTTTTTCTACCGTAGCAACCGGAGGATTTTCACCGCTTGCTGGCAGCATTGTCGACTATCATAGCGTTGGTGTAAGTATTTGCGTTCTTATATTTATGTATATAGCAGGCGTTAATTATATTTTGATTTATAGAACAATTAAAAATAAAAATTTTACTTCATTATTCAGAAGTGAAGAATTTAAGGTCTATAGCGCCTTAATTCTTATTTTAAGCATTTGTTTAACTTTAAGCCTTTGTTTAAATTCAAATTATGAATTTAAACAGGCTCTTTTAAACTCATTTTTTGAAATTGTAACTACAATGACTACTACAGGTTTTGCAATAGATAATTATATTAACTGGGATACAGCTTCTAAAGCAATTTTATTTTTAGCTTTTTTTACCGGAGGTTGTGCTATGTCAACCTCCGGCGGAATAAAGATTATAAGATGGATTTTTATATTCAAATATTTAAGAAGAGAACTCAATAAAATTATTCATCCGAAAGGCGTTTATCCGATTAAACTGGAAAACAATGTTGTAAGCACAGATATTATTACCCAAATGATAGCATTTATTATATTTTATCTTGCGATTTTTGCGTTGGGTGCTTTTTTAATTATTTTGATTGAAAAAAATGCGACAATTGCAATAACTACTTCTATTACTGCAATAGGAAACGTGGGTCCTGCTTATGGCTCAGTAGGTCCTATGGATAGCTTTTTTCCATTGCATATTTTTACAAAATGGATTTTAATATTTTTGATGTTAATTGGAAGGCTTGAAATAATACCTTTTCTTGCAATTTTAAATAAGGATTTATGGAAAAATTAAAGCATGAAAGAATTAAAAATAATATTTGTCGGCATTCCTGATATGGCACTAATTTGTTTGAATAATTTATTATTAAATAAATTCGATATAGCAGGTGTGGTTCCGCCTAAGAAAAACCATGAAACATATAGTTTTTTTAAATCTTTTGTTTCGGAAAGAGGTATGAATTTAATAGAGTTTGATGAAAGTCCTAATGAAAAAGCAACTTTGACAAAAATAGCCCGTCTAAATGCCGATATTGGTGTTGTGTGTTCTTATAACAATTTGTTGTCCGAGGATTTTTTAAAAACAACAAAAATGGGATATATTAATTGTCATCCGTCTTTATTGCCGGATTACAGAGGGGCAAATCCTTATTTTCATATTATAAATAACGGTGAAAAAACTTCGGGTATCACATTGCATTTTATGGATAAAACATTTGATACCGGAGATATTATTTATCAAGAAAAAATGGAACTCATGCCTTTTGAAACAATGGGCTCATTGTTTAACAGAACAACATATATGATTTCAGACGCCCTCATTAAGGTTTTATCAGATATTAAAAAGGGTGTTAAAATAAAAAGAATTAAACAAAAAAAGGGTGATTTTAAAATTGCTCCGAGAACCGACGGAAATTTTAGGATAAGATGGAAAACTAATTCCGTATTTGAAATAGAATGTTTAATAAGAGCTTGTAATCCTTTTTATAATGCTTATACTGATTTTAGAGGGGTAAATTTTAAAATAATAAAAGCAGAAGCAATTAATTATTCCCATAATTTTGAATTTGGACGTATAATTAAAGCAGATGAAGATAATTTGATTATTGCTGCAAAAGACGGCGCATTGTCAGTACAAGTTATGCAGCTTGGTACTTGGGGATATTTCACAACTAAAGATTTTTATTATATGTTTAGTCCAAACAGTAATGAATATTTTATTTAAGGAAATAAATTATGAAAAAATTAAATTTTTTAACTGCGGGTATTCCGGCAAGGGCAAATGATTACGGTAATGCATTTTTTGTTTTAGAAAATATGAATTTGGACGGTTTAGAGGTTGAGTTCGTTCATGGGGTCAGATATAGTGAAAAAACTCGTGAAGCAATTTTAAACAGAGGTGATTTTTTAATAACGCATCATGGTCCTTATTATATAAATTTGAATGCAAAAGAACAGGATAAAAAAGAAGCAAGTATAAAAAGAGTTTTAGATACTGCAAGGGCTGCAGCTGATCTTGGCGCATATTCAATTACTTATCATGCGGCATTTTATTTAGGTGAGGATTCTGATACCGTAACAAAAAAAATGATTGATATTCATAAAATAATTACAGAAATTTTAGATAAAGAAAATATATCTGTATGGGTTCGTCCCGAAACAACGGGTAAAAAAAGTCAATGGGGTACATTGGATGAAATTATAGAATTATCAAAAAACTTTGATAAAATATTACCATGTGTCGATTTTGCACATATACATGCAAGAGAAAACGGAAAATTTAACACCTATGATGAATTTTGTTTTATTTTAGAGAAATTGGGAAATGAATTGGGGCAAAAGGCAATAAATAATTTTCATGGTCATGTTGCAGGGATTGAATATGGCTTGAAGGGCGAAAAAAAACATTTAATATTTGAAGAAAGTGATTTTAACTATAAAGATTTAATAAAAGCCTTTAAAGAATTTGATGTCAAAGGAGCACTGGTTTGTGAAAGTCCGAATATAGAAATTGATACTAAAATTTTAAAGGATTATTATGAGGGTTTATAATCGGTTTGTTAATTGAAGTTTTTTATAAAAATTGTATAATGATTAAAAATTATAAAGGGTATAAATTATGAAAGAAAGATTTTTAAATGTTTTAAAATGGTTTTTTATGATTTTGGGTGTGTTGTTTTTAATCCAATTGCTTTTAATTATAGGTGCTTTTATTGGACTTTTTGGTTTTGCAAAAGCTGATGTTAGCACAATGGGTGCCGGTAATTCAAAAATAAAAGAAATTCAACCTATAATAAATTATGTGGAAGAATATCAAATGCAAAACGGAAAATATCCCGAAAAAATTGAAAATGTTAAAGTTAAAAAAGGTTTAAATTATAAATATGAAATTACAAAAAACGCTAATTGTTATACAATTACGACAAAAAAAGAAAAAGATAATCTGACAACTCAATATCAACATTGCAAGGTAAGTTCTAAAAATTCTAATTCAAGCTCCGAAAGTTATATAGAATACAATAATTAATTTTTAATTAAAAAAATCGGTTTTTTAAAAAAAAGAGCGATAATAAGTTTGTAAGAAACAGTAAGAATAAAAATTGAAAGGAGCATATCATGAGATTTTTAGTTAGAAAAACACCGGAAAATTTTATTAGAACTGTAAATGACGAAATCAGCTCTTTATTAAACAGACATTTTGACAGCTATTTTCCGGATGCAAGTTATTGGGAAAATATAGAAAATAAATATTCTATGCCGGTTGAAATATCGGATAAAGGCGGAAAATATGAGCTTAAAGCAGAGCTTCCGGGCGTAAAAAAAGAAGACTTGGATATAGATATTGATTCTAATTATGTTGTAATAAATGCAAAAAGAACCGATGAAAAAGAAGAAAAGGATAAAAACTGTACTAAATCTGAATTTAGGTATGGTGAATATTCAAGAACAATATATTTTTCTGAAGAAATTGATACAGAAAAGACTGAAGCTAAATTGGAACATGGTGTATTGAAAATTGAAGCACAGAAAAAAGCATCCGAAAGCGAGAATAAGAAAAAATTAACGGTTAAGTAATATAAAACGGGGCAATTTGCCCCGTTTTAATTTAAAAGGATGAATTAAAAAAAGTTTATACCTGTTAAAATGTTTCTGTTTTAGGAGAAAACATAATGTTGAAATATTTTACGGGTTCATATATTTTTACTTTACTGGGTTTTATCTTAGCATATTTATGGGCTGAGCATTTGCATAGCGGAAGCGGTTATGCTTCTTTATTTATAGTTTTTGTTTTGAGCGTTTTGGAAGTTAGTCTTTCTTTTGATAATGCGGTAATAAATGCCGGCAAATTGGAAAAAATGTCTGCAAAATGGCAGCACAGATTTTTAACCTGGGGTATATTGATTGCTGTTTTTGGGATGAGATTTTTATTTCCGATTTGTATAGTTTCTATATTTGCAAGAGTCGGATTTTTAGATGTAATAAATATGGCGTTAAATAATGCCGATATGTATGCACATTATCTTCATATTTCGCACCCGCCAATTATTACATTTGGAGGTTCGTTTTTAATAATGTTGTTTTTCTCGTATTTTTTTAATCATGAAAAAGATATTCATTGGATTAAAAAAATTGAGCAAAAAATGGCTTTTTTGGGTCATTTTAAAAGCATAGGAATAACAATTACTTTAATTTTAATATATTTAACTCAACATCTTGCTCATGTTGATGATAAATATGAAATTACAATTGCCGGATTAGCGGGCATAATTACATATCTTTTAATTGACGGATTTAGTCATATGTTGGAAAAACATCAAGTTGCCGCCAGTTCCTGTTCAAACGGTTTTAGTTTAAAAAATTCTTGTTTTGTTAATTTTTTATATCTTGAATTAATTGATGCATCTTTTTCGCTGGATGGCGTTTTGGGTGCATTTGCATTAAGTAAGGATATTGTGATAATTACAATCGGGCTTTCAATAGGGGCAATGTTTGTAAGGTCTTTAACAATTATGTTGGTTGAAAAGAAAACGCTCAAACAATATAAATATTTAGAACATGGTGCACACTGGGCAATAGGAGCTCTTGCTGCAATTATGTTTATTTCCGCAATTCATGAAGTAAGTGAGATAATTACCGGCTTGATAGGCTTTGTATTTATATTATCCGCATTTATTTCTTCCTTGAGAGAAAACAAAAAGCAAAATTGATTATGTTCCTATTTTGTGAACTCTAATAAAATTGGTGCGTCCTGTAATTAATTTAGGGGCTGAGCCTGTTATAATAACATAATCACCCATCTTAAGATTAATTTCATTTATTAAGAAATTGTCTATATTTACTAATAATTTTGAGCTTAAAACGTCATCCCATTTTTTACAATATGCAAAAACTCCCCAGCATAAAGCCATCCTGCGGCGAGTTTCTTCTAAATCCGTTACCATTATAATCGGTACCGATGGTTTTAATTTTGACATAAGTCTTGTTGAGTAACCAAAATGAGAAAAGCTTAAAATTGCTTTTGCATCAACATATTTCAACATTTTATCCGCACCAAAAGCAATAGCTTGTCTTGTCAGAGCGAGTTCTTCAGAGATTTTGAAATCATTGTCAAATTTATAAAATTCACTGTTTTCCACTGTATGCGCTATTTTTGCCATTGTTTTCACGGCTTCAATCGCAAATTTTCCGACAGAAGTTTCTCCGCTGAGCATTACTGCATCCGCACCGTCTAATATTGCATTTGCAACATCAGAACTTTCCGCTCTTGTTGGGATTGGTTCTTCTATCATAGATTCCAGCATTTGAGTTGCAACGATTACAGGTTTTTTTTGTTTATTACATTCTTCTATTATTTTCTTTTGACAAATAGGGACCTCAACCGGTGAAAGTTCTATGCCAAGATCACCTCTTGCAACCATAATGCAATCGGAAACAGAAACTATTTCGGTAAGATTTTTTATTGCTTGAGGTTTTTCAAGCTTTGATATAACCGGAATATTTGCTTCTAAATCATTAATATATTTTTTTGCAAGAAGAACATCTTCTTTTTGTCTTACAAAAGATAGAGCAATGTAGTCTGCTTTATTTTCAACTGCAAATTTAATAAATTCAATGTCTCTTTTTGTAACAGCGTTTAAACTGTTTGTTGCGCCCGGTATATTTAAACCTTTTCTGGATTTTAAAATACCGCCGTTAGTAATTTTTACATAAACTTTATTGTCCTTAACTTCTTCGACGACGGCTTGAATTTTTCCATCGTCAAGAAGGATTTTACTGCCTTTGGTTACATCTTTTGAAATTCCTTCATAATCAACAGGGATGATATTTTTTTCTTTTGCTTCATGTGCAAAAATTGCTTTTTGACCTGTTTTTAAGGTGATTTCTTTTTCTAAATTTCCGACTCTTATTTTTGGACCTTGTAAATCAATCATAATTGCGGCATTATAATCTGAATTTTTACACACATCCCTTATTGTTTTAAATTTTTCCAAATGATTATCCAAAGTGCCATGTGAGGTGTTTAGTCTGAATATATTAACCCCTGCTTTTAAAAGTTTTTCGATGCCTTCTTTTGAATCAACCGCAGGACCTATTGTTGCAACAATTTTTGTTCTTTTTATAAATTTTGAATTCATATTTTATCCTTTCCAAATTTAATTTTAACATATAAACAGTTTTTTATGTTCTGATTTATATAGTATTAGTTATTGTATTTTTTAAGTTTTATGATTTAAAATAAGATATGAAACGGAGGGTATTATGATAAATGAAAAAATGGAAAAAGCGTTTTTGGAACAAATAAATGCTGAATTTTATTCTGAGTATTTATATTTATCCATGAAAGCTTATTTTGCGAATTTGAATTTAACCGGTTTTGTCAATTGGATGGATGTTCAGGTTCAGGAAGAAAGAGCTCATGCAATGGGTATGTTTGATTATGTTCTTGAGCGTGGCGGCAAGGTTGTATTGGAGTCTATTGCAAAACCGGACAACAATTGGAATAGTCCTTTAGATGTTTTTGAAGCGGTTTTAAAACACGAAGAATATATTACTTCAAGAATTAACGCGCTTATGGATGTTGCGGATGAAACAAAAGACAGAGCTGCTTTAGCTTTTCTTCATTGGTATTTAAAAGAACAAGTAGAAGAGGAAGCAAATGTAGGTGGTGTTTTAGCTCAATTGAAAATGATTGGCGACGATAAAAACGGGCTTCTTGCATTAGATAAAGAACTTGCCACAAGAACTTTTGTTGCTCCGGTAATAGGTTAAATTAAAGTTTTGATATAATTTTTTTGATTAGCGAGCTTAGTTTTAAGCCCGCTTTTTTTCCTGTTTCTAAAACTTCTTGGTGAGAAAGAGTGTTTTTTGAAACTCCGGTTGCATGGTTTGTGATTAAACTGAAGGCTAATGTATTAATTTTAAGATAATTTGAAACTATCGCCTCAGGAACACTCGACATACCAACGGCATCCGCTCCAAGAATTCTATATGCGTTTATTTCCGCTGCCGTTTCGTAGCTTGGTCCTGTTGTGGCAATATATATTCCTTCTTTTATGTCTATATTTAATTCTTTTGCACATTTTTTAGCTTTTTTTCTTAAATTTGCATCATAGACATTGCTCATGTCGGGAAATCTTTCGCCTAAATTTTCATTATTTTTTCCCATCAAAGGGTTTGCGCCCATAAAATTTATATGGTCTTTAAGCATCATTATATCACCGACATTAAACTCTTTATTTATACCTCCTGCGGCATTGGTAATAATAAGAGTTTTTATTCCCGCTAATTTAAGAACTTTTATCGGAAAAGTGCAATCTTGCAAGGATATTCCTTCGTAATAATGAAAACGACCTTGCATAATTGCGCAATTTTTATCTTCTACTTTGCAGTATAATAATTCTCCTTTGTGTCCGGAGACTTTTGAAGTGGCAAAATTAGGAATATCTTTATATTTTATTGAAATGCCTTTTAAATTGTTACAAAAAACACCCAAACCTGAACCGAGAATTACTCCGATTTCAGGTTTGAAATCGTGAATTTCATTTCTTAGGTAATTGAGTGTTTCTTCAATTTTTTTCATAAATTTATATAATGATTAACCGACAAGACCGTCATCGTCTGATTCTGATGCTTTGACCATTATAGCATGTTGAACGGGTTTTTCTTTTTTTACATTAGAATCAAAGGGAATTTCAACATCAAAACCAAAGTCATCTCTTGGTTTTTTCATTTGAGATTCGTCAACTAATTTTTTGGCTAATTCAATCAATTCATACACTAATTGATATCTGTTCGGGGCTTTTTCGTTCAAATCCCATGCAATTTTAGTAATTTGACTCATAATTTTCTCCTATAAATTAATATTACAATGAGAAAATTTTATATGCAAGTGGGTTAATATTCATACTTGTAATATAAATCATCGCTGTATTTTCTGTATTTTTCATATTTTTCCGGACTAATAAGTCTTAAAAATCCGTCAATTAAACCGACATTATCTCTTTGTCTTAATTCAACCATATCATTTCGCATTCTTTTTGCGTTTCTTTTGGAACTTATGGATGCCGGAAGGGCGGTGCCTATTATTGCGGTATTTGATGATGCTATTTTTAGTCTTCTTATGCGCTCTTCTTGCGGGCTAAATTCCCAAATTCTGCCCATTAATTCCCATTCAAGATTTTTAATTCTTTCTGAATCGCTAAATTCCGGATATGTTCTTGGAAAATGTCTTTTCTCCATTATTTCAATTGCTTTCAAATCTTTCGGAGAAAAATTTACTTTATATGGCGAGACAGGTTTTGCGTTTATAATATCTTCTTTTGTTATTGTTACTGTTTGTACAGGTTCATAACAATAACTTGCAAGAGGTAAGAATATGGAATAAAAAATTATTGCATAAATAATGCAATACATTATTTGAAATTTTATATGTTTAATCATTTTTAACCATGGTTATTCTAATTGGTTAAAAAATAGCTTAATTTTTAAAAAAATAAATGGGTAATTAAATTAAAAAAAAGTATAATATTAACTTTTGTAAAAAAATAATTAATATTTTAAAAATTTAATAAAGTATTCTTTTTTATGTGTCGTTAACCCTTACATATAAAAAGGATAATAGTAAATAAATACGGTGTGGTATGAAGAAAATTTTAATAGCATTCTGTATAACTTTTAGTTTAATATTCGGTATACAAGATACTTTTGCAGTTGATTATTCGAAGATTTCCGGTAATCAAAAGATTGTGTCTGCTCTTGCTGCTTTGGAAAGTATTAACAGAAAAGACGTTATAGCAATTTTAAACGGTTATAATTCAACAAAAAGACCTATAAGAGTTATGTTTCGTGATTTAGCCGTCTATGGTTATCAGGATTGTGAGGCTTTGACCGTTAAAACAAAAAGTAACGGTCTTGTTATTTATATAAGTTCGGAACATAAAGGAGCGAGTCCTGAATGTATTGCTTGTTTAATTGCTCATGAATCACAGCACCATACATTTACAAATTCAAAAACAGAAGAATTAAGAGCTTGGATTTCTGAAAGTCAGGCATGGAATGAATTTGTAAAAAGAAACAAAACACTTGCTTTATCAAATGAGCCTTTAGCAAAAAGAGAGAATTATATTGCAAAAATAAGAGCAAAAGGCGGCGTTATGGGAGTGCAAAAATTGATTGCATCAAATCCTGTTTATGCGGGTTTAAACTAATATTTTATACATAATTTATATTTATTATTGTTCCGCAAGTTTTTATTTATATCGGTTTAAGTTGATTAACAGTGAATTTTATATTGAAAAATTAGTTAAAAAAGTTATAAAATTATTTTGATTTAAAATTAATTTTAATGTTATTTAATTGCATTAAATATTTTTTTAAATCCCCAATATTTTCATTTTCTTTAAGTAAATCTTTTTCAGGAATATTATTAAGCAAATTGTCTTTTGTTTTTTCGAAATCGGATTTTTCACCGGACAATTTTTTTATTAATTCATCAATATTTGCCGCATTGTATGAAGAATAATTCAATAATATTTCGCTTTCGGTTTTTCCGACGGGTAATTTATACAACCATTTCAAGGTTTCTATATCGTTTTTTGAAATATTAACCACTCCATATTCATGCGGGACATACATTATATCTCCTTTTGTTTTAGAGTGTCCCAATCCGACGGAATGACCTATTTCGTGTAAAATTGTATGAAATACTTCATTTTCATCCATATATTGATGATGAATAATGCCGTCAGAAAGTCCTATAGAAAGTTCTGCAGAATAATATCTTCCGAGTTTATCAAAATTAAATGTACATGAACCGAGAGATTTTCTGTCTACTCTTTTCCAATCGATATTGATATTGGAATCGTATAAATTCATTGTTCTTTCAAATGATACAGTTCCTGCTGAAAGAGTCTCCCAGAGATTAAAAGCATCAATTATCATTTGAGTGTATTTGTATTCATCTTGAAAACTGCCTTTTGATTTATACCAGTTAAATTTTCCGATATATACTTTTAAAGGCATAATATTATCTGCCCATCTGGACAATTTACCTTTGTTAAAACAATCGCTTAAATAAGTAACGGTTTGCATATAAAAATATAATAGCATATAATAGTAGTTAAAGAACAGACTTTTAGGGAGAAATAAATAATTATGATGAATATGATGCAAGTTATGCAGCAAGCTCAAAAAATGCAAAAAAAGTTCAAAGAAACTCAAAGTGAACTTGAAAATGCGGAAGTAATTTCAACATCAGGAAATGGCGCAGTAACTGCAGTTTTAAACGGACAAGGAAAATTCAAATCAATTAAATTATCTGCTGAAGCAATTAATCCTTCTGATCCTTCAAGTGTTGATGCCGATACATTGGAGATGCTCGAGGATTTGATAACAGAAGCAATGACAGATGCTACAAATAAAGCAAACAGTCAAATGGAAGCAAAAATGAAGTCAATAACAGGCGGGATTTCAATACCCGGACTTTTTTAGAATAAGATGGAATATACTAAGCCTTTAGCTAAATTAATCGAGTATTTTCAGAAACTACCTTCAATCGGACCAAAAACCGCTCAAAGGTTAGCTTTGTATGTGATAAAAATGTCTGAAAATGAAGTGAGAAATTTTGCCGAAGCATTAATTGATGCCAAAACAACAATTTCTTATTGTGATGTATGTTTTAATATGTCATCTGCAAATCCTTGTGAAATTTGCTCTAATCCGACGAGAAATAAAAGTATTGTATGTGTTGTTGCAGAGACAAAAGATTTGATGGCTATAGAAAAAACAAATGAATATTCCGGCGTTTATCATGTGTTGCAGGGTTTGATTTCTCCAATAGATGGAATAGGTCCTGATGATATAAGGATAAAGGAGTTATTGTTTAGAGTTAATCAAAATAATATAACAGAGGTTATATTGGCTCTCAACCCTTCCGTTGAAGGAGAGGCGACAAGTTTGTATTTGAGCAAGTTATTAAAACCTTTTAATGTAAAAATCACAAGAATTGCATTCGGTCTTCCAATGGGCTCGGAATTAGAATATGCAGATGAAATGACTCTTGCAAAAGCACTTGAGGGCAGAGTTGAATTATAAAAAATAATTACATTTCAACAACCGGTTTCATTTTGTTTTTGAATTTTGTTGTTGCACCGAAGAATAATAAATCTACATTTCCGATAGGACCGTTACGTTGTTTTGCAATAATTATAGATGCCTTGTTTTTAAGCTCCGGATTTTCTTTATCATAATATTCTTCTCTATGTACAAACATTACAACATCCGCATCTTGTTCTATTGCGCCTGATTCTCTTAAATCAGAAAGCATAGGACGTTTGTCTGTTCTGTCTTCCACTTTACGAGACAATTGAGATAGAGAAATAATAGGCACATTTAATTCTCTGGCTAATGATTTTAAACCTCTTGAAATTCCCGAAATAGCTTGATTTCTGTCTAAAATTGTTTTATCTTCAATAAGCTGCAAATAATCAATGATAATCAATCCTAAATCCGGATATTTTGTTTTGATTCGTCTTGCTTTAGCTCTTATATCGGATAATGTAATTCCTGATGAATCATCAATTAAAATGGGGGCTTCATGGAGTTTATTCATAACATCTGCTATTTTTTCCCATTCCGAGGCATTAAGTTCTCCTGTTCTTGCTCTTTGTGCATCAATTTCTGCTTCAGAACATAATATACGTTGCGTTAATTGAGAAGCAGACATTTCAAGAGAAAAAATTAATACCGGAATTTTTTGGACTATACCGATATTTTGAGCAATATTTAAAGCAAAAGCAGTTTTCCCCATTGAAGGTCTTGCGGCTAAAATTATTAAATCTGATTTTTGAAATCCTGCAAGCAGTGCATCAAGGTCATAGTATCCGCTCGGAACTCCCGTGTAGGAACCTTTGTTATTATATCTGTATTCAAGCTGTTCAACGGTTTCCATTAATAAATTTGTTATTAATTGAACATCTTGAGATGTTTTTTGTTGTGCTATTTCAAAAATTGTTTTTTCTGCAATTTCCAAGCTAACATTTGCTTCGGGGTTTTTAAATACTTCTTCTATTATTATTGAACCTGCATTTATCAGTTTCCTTTTCAGAGCATTTTCTTTAATTATTTCTGCATAATATTCAATATTTGAGGATAAAACGGTATCAAGACCCAATTCGCCCAAATATTCGATACCACCTATATCATCGAGTTTGTTTCTTGATTTAAAATATTCCGCAAGAGACAATCCGTCTATCGGTTTATTTTGGTTGTATAGTGTAAAAATCGCTTCATATATAAGTTTATTTTGAGGTGAATAGAAATATTCCGTGTCTAAAATTTCAACAACTCTATTCATGCTTTCGGGATTGATTAAAATTGAACCCAAAACCGCAGCTTCTGCTTCTAAATTATGCGGAGGAATATGTTTTATGGGAGATGTTGTTTTAGCAGGTGCTTTAAATGCCATTATCATTCCAATCTTTCATTTAACCATGATTTTACCACAAATTTAAAATTTTATACTTTGGATGTATAAATTTCTAACTTTTTTATAATTCTTATTACTCCTAAAAAAAGCTAATATGACAATGTCAGGGCTGGTATAACAGAATCCTGACAAGGTTAAAGATAAATATTGCCATTTTATTTTTTAACCACCGGTTACACTTAATACATTTACGGATAGATGTATACAAAATAAAGGAGTATTGTCATGGCAGTAGTAATTAACACAAATGTGGATTCAATTAAAATCCAAAACAATTTAACAAAGGCAACAAATGCATTGTCTACAGCAATGGAGAGAATGTCGACTGGTTTAAAGGTACTTAGCGCTAAGGATGATGCTGCAGGTACTGTTATTTCAGCTCGCATGCAAGTTCAACTTGATGGTAACAAAATTGCGCAAAACAATGTTCAAAATGGTAATGCATTGTTGGCAACCGCAGAAGGCCATCTTGATGTTGTTCAAGACAACCTGTCCAGAATTCGTGATTTGACTCTTCAAGCAAAAAACGGAACTTATTCTGCAGAAGAAATTCAAGCAATGCAAGATGAAGCATCTCAGCTTATTGAAGAAATAGATCGTATATCTTCTTCTTCTAAGTATTCATCTTTGTTCTTGTTTGACGATGCTAATCTGCAAGCAAACGGAATTACTTTCCAAGTTGGTGCAAATTCAACTGAAGATAACACCATTGCGGCAGACCAAACATTGTTCCAAAGCGTAGAGTTTCAAGAAATAACTTCTATGGCAGATTTCGATTTAACAACAATGAGTGCAGCAGATATGGTTACAGCCTTAAACAACCTTGATGACGGACTTGATAATGTTACATCCAGAAAATCAGTTATAGGTTCTGCGCAAAATCGTTTAGAATCTGCATTAAATACTTTAACAACTCAATATGAAAATTTATCAAGTGCAAAATCTATCATTACCGATGCGGATATAGCTGCTGAAGCTTCCTCCTTTACTCAACAATCAATTTTGCAACAAGTTTCAACTTCATTGTTAGCTCAAGCAAACCAAGCGCCATCAATCGCATTAAGTTTAGTATAGTAGGAAAAAATATCTAACTGGTGATGGCAATACAGTGGGCCGATATGTTTATCGGCCCTTTTTTTCATGTTTATATTTGGATTTTAATAAAATATTTATATTTTTACGGCTTCACACGCTTTTTATTTTGCTCCTGTGGGTATCTCGGCTCTTGCTTCGCTATGTCGCTTCGCAAAGCCTCGATT
>CALVAW010000020.1 GCA_944325655.1 Candidatus Gastranaerophilales bacterium | reverse complement strand
GAAAGCAAAATTGTTAAATAAAATTTTAAATTAACAAAACTCTTTTTATTCAATATATAAAAAGAATAGAAAAATACAATGAAAAAAGTGATAAACTGATATGCTTTTGTAGGTTCAATTTTATTTGTAATTTTCATAAAATTTGCAGCAATAATTTCGCAAAATTTCGGATAATTTTGCGCCCAAATATTTGGCGAAGAATGAGTATCAGTAATATTACCAATATATTTTTCGATTTTTTTCCAAACAGGATTCCACCCGTCATCAAGCAAAATTATAGCGTGCTGATGATAACACCTACCATCATAAGTAAAATCAAAAAAATAAGAAGAAACAACAAAAGATAACAATATAATTAAAAAATTAATAATACCGCACAAAAATACATCCTTTAAAGAAAAACCCTTATCAGATAAAAATTTATTTAAAACCCAACAAGAAATTATATAAGAAACTATCGGATAAAATATATTGATTTTCAAATTAAAAATAAAACCGAATGAAGAAAAAACATAAATTAAAAATAAAAAAATAAGCAATTGCAAAAACATGCCCAAAGACATAACAGGCAGTTTCTTTAAATTAATATCATAAAAATAATTCAGCAAATTCATTTTCAATAATTCCAATAATCCTCAACATGATAATATAAACACAAAAAATTATATAATACAAATACTATTTATATATTTAATATAAATAGTATTTGTTACTACAAAATAAGAAGTAGACTAATAACTAAATTTTTGTTAGCCTAGTAGTAAATTAAGTAATACAAAATAATTTATTGTTTTTTAAATTTCAAAAAGGGAATAATATAATTAAGGGACATTCAAAAGGTTCAAAGGAAAATGAGCGAAATACAATTTCAAACAGACATTGAAAAATTAATAGAAATAATGCCTTTAAAAATTAAAAGAAATATACAAGAAGGGCTTTTAGATGATGCCATAGAGATTGTATTAGATATAGGAAGAATTCCCGAAATAAGACTTGGTAACGGAAAGATTATCTCACTTGGCAGTGAAAATATAACAAGAGAGGATTTAGATTACATAACACAACAACTGCCCGAATTTACTTCGGACAACCGTTCAGGGATAGCGGGAACACTGCATAGAATAAGCGCTATAAGAAACAGGCAAGGAAAAATTGTAGGCTTAACTTGCAGAATCGGCAGAGTAATAACAGGAACAATAGAGTGTATTAAAGATTTTGTTGTACAAAATAAATCAATATTGTTCTTGGGACGCCCGGGAGTCGGAAAAACTACAAAATTAAGAGAAATTACTCGACTAATGGCAGATGAACTCGGCAAACGCGTGGTTGTTGTAGATACATCAAATGAAATCGCAGGCGACGGTGATGTTGCTCATCCCGCCATAGGAAAAGCAAGAAGAATGCAAGTAAGCCAGCCGGAATTTCAAAAGGACATCATGATTGAAGCAGTCGAAAACCATACTCCGGAAGTTATTGTTGTAGATGAAATCGGAACAGAGCTTGAGGCTCAAGCAGCAAGAACAATAGCAGAACGTGGCGTAATGCTCATTGCAACCGCACACGGAAATACATTGGATAATTTAATCAAAAACCCTACACTATCGGATTTAATAGGTGGAGTAGACACCGTAACTCTCGGTGACGACGAAGCAAAACACAGAGGATGTCAAAAAACGGTATTAGAAAGGCAAAAACAACCTACTTTTGACATAGTTATTGAAATAATAGACAGAAACACTCTTGCTATATACAAAGACAGTGCTCAAGCAGTAGATTACATACTCAGAGGCTGGCCAATAACACCTGAAATCAGAAAAGTCGACGGAAATTACAAAGAAAAAAAATCCGAAATAGACATAATGAAAAAAGTTGAAGAACTTGAAAACAAAGTACAAAAAGCCGAAAACTCTCCGCTAAGTTTTAGCTTTAACAGACAAAAATATATACAAGACAACAAAAAACATAAAAAAATATATATCTACGCAGTCTCAAGGTCGATTGTTGATAAATTAATAGAAAGACTGGACATAGATGCAACAATAGTAAGAAATGTAGAAGATGCCGACTTTGTAATTGCGCACAAAAACTTCGCAAAAGGCGGAACAAAAATCCTATCTACCGCAAATGAATATCATTTGCCCGTATTTTTTGTCAGAACAAATTCCATGAGTCAAATTCAAAGAGTTTTAAAAGAAGCGTTAAATCTGACTCAAGAAAACCAAGAAATCCAAAAATTAACAAACTATAAAGATTCTGCAGAATTGGCGTTAGATGAAACAAATGCTGCCATTGCAAAATTATCCGAAGGAGCTGAAGTAATAGAACTTGAGCCTCAAGAAAAAACTATCAGAAAATTACAACACGAACTTGTAGATGCCCATGGATACAAATCAATAAGCATTGGAGAAGGAAAAGAAAGACATCTTAAAATATATAAAGATGAATAAATAATCAAACAAATGAAAAACATCAAAGAAGAAATAATAGACGGCTATAAAATAAAATATAAAAAACATATTTTCTCAAAAAATATAAAAATAACACTAAGCAAAGATTTAACTGTTCTGGTAACAATGCCGATTTTTTGCAGTTATAAAATTGCGCGTGATTTTTTATACAAAAATTTTGAAAAAATTAAAAATTTTAAAATAAACAAAAAAACATACACTCCCGATTTAAAAACAAAGTTTGACACATTAAAAATAATAAAATCAGACATTTTAAAAATTCAAAAGAAAAAAGAATATATTTATTTCTACTATCCGAAAAACGAAGATTTTAACTCTGATAAAATACAAAATAAACTAAAAGAAGCTTATAAAAAAGCTCTTAAAACAGAGGCAAAAAACTATCTCATAAACAGGATAGATTTCTTAGCAAAAAAACACAATTTTAAATACAACAAAATAGCTCTTAAAAATCAGAAAACACGATTTGGAAGTTGTTCAATTAAAAATAATATCAACTTGAATATAAATCTTATGCTATATGATACAGAGGTTATAGATTATGTATTAATCCATGAACTTGTACATACAAAAATAAAAAATCATAGTCAAAATTTTTGGATAGAAGTTGAAAAATATTGTCCAAAATATAAAATATTAAGAAAAAAATTAAAAGAAACACCTGTCTATAATTGTTAAGTTTTATATATAATACACATAAAAAAGAACAATTTTTTTGAAATTTCGTTTTTATAAATATATAATAAAAACATGGAGGAAACTATGAAGAAATTTTTAGTTTTAATGTTAATTGCACTATTCTGCTGTTCGGGGATGGTTTTTGCAAGAACAAAATACGATTCCACAGGAAGAAAAATAATTTATGATGGTACAATTCGCGGACAAAAACGCGCAGCAGAAGCACGAGCAGAAAGACAAAGAAAACTTGAAGCAGCGGCAGCAGCGAGATTAAATTACGAAGAAGCTCTTAAATCTCTTGAAAAGCCGCAACCAAAAACAAACTTTTACCAAGATAGAATTAAAGAATATTAATTTAAAAGCCTCAATTTGAGGCTTTTAAATTAATCAAATATCTCTCCCATTCGTAAGCACTTTTTATACTTTCATAAAGCGTTTTTTTGTATCTCCAGCCCAATAAATTTTCCGCCTTTTTAGCTGAAGCAAGTAAAACCGCAGAATCGCCGTTTCTTTTTGGAGCATATTCTACAGGAATTTTTTTTCCTAAAATTTCAACAATTATTTCATATATTTCTTTTACGCTATAACCTTTTTGAGTGCCTATATTAAAAACATCACTGATCTGATTTTTTATTAAATAATAATAAGCAAGTTTATGGGCAGCAACCAAATCCCGAACATCAATATAGTCTCTTATGCAGGTTCCATCCTTTGTAGAATAATCTTTACCAAAAATTTTAAAAACAAAATCATTTTTTAAAGCGGACTTCAATATAATCGGAACAAGGTGTGTCTCATTATCGTGCCATTCGCCTAAACCATTCTCATAATCCGCACCGATAACATTAAAATATCTCAGTCTGACAGATTTCAGCCTATAAGCAATATCATAATCATCCATTATATTTTCAATCATTAATTTTGTTTTTCCATAAGGATTAATCGGTTTTTTAGAATGTTTTTCATCTATCGGTAAATACAAAGGTTCTCCATATACAGCCGCAGTGGATGAAAAAATAATATTCATAACGCTGTTTTCAAGCATTGAATTTAAAAGATTAATCGTAGCACATACATTATTCTCATAATATTTTTCAGGCACATTAAAACTCTCTGAAACTATAGAATAAGCGGCCAAATGGATAACTGCATCTATTTTATATGACTTAAATAAATTATCTATATCACTTTTATTTCTTAAATCACCTTCACAAAAAACCGCACTTTTATATTTACTTTGAATATTTTGGATAATCTCTCTATGACCTGTTGAAAAATTGTCAAAAATCAAAACATCAAAGCCGTCTTTTAAAAATTCAACTGCACAATGACTGCCAATATAGCCCGCACCGCCGGTTATTAATATCATGAAACTACCTTAAAATAAGTCCTATAATATTTTTTTCAAGTCCTGATTTTATTTTGTTAACCTCGCCTTGAATAATATCATCAGTCAACGTCTTATTCTCATCTTGCAAAGTAACTCTGAATGCCAAAGACTTTTTACCCTCATCAATTCCCTTGCCTTCATATATATCAAAAACTTTTACGCTCTTTAAAATATTTTTATCGGCCGATTTTTTTATTACCTTATAAACTTCTTCTACCGTTGTATTTTTATCGGTTATAAAAGCAATGTCCCTTTGAACTGAACCATAAACAGGTATTTTCTTAAACTTAACAACAGAAGGAGACATAGCCGCAATAACTTCTTCTAAATTTATCTCAAATACATACAAAGGTTGATTAAACTTTAATTTATCAGACAACACAGGATGCAATTTTCCTATATAGCCAATCGATTCTCTGTTTTTACCCAAAATTGAAACAGTAGCGCTTTGAGCAGGATGCAAAAACTCAAATGCCGACATTTCAGCTTCATTTAAAGGAGAAAAAACAATTCTTTTTGAAAGATTTAGCTTTTCAAACAAACTTTCAAGAATACCCTTTAAAGTATAAAAATCATCAATATTCTTCTTATATAAAGCATTTTCCACGGAACCAAAAAGACATCCGCTTAATTTTCTTATCTCAAGTGCTCCGGAATAATCTTCGGTCGGCTGCGACTTTTTAATATAAGTTTTACCTATTTCATACAACCTGAAATTCTTCTGACCGTTATCAAAATTATTTTTAACAACATCAAGAAGACTCGGCATCAACCATTGTCTGAGTGTTGTATAATCTTCAGAATGCGGATTAAGCACAGTAATTGCTGCCGATTCATCGAGCGGCTGCAAATATGTTTTACACAAGTTTTTGCCGACAAGAGAACCCGTAACAATTTCATCGAACCCATAAGCGAGCATTGTCTCATTAATTATTTTAACAGTTCTTGTATCAAAACTAATATCTGCGCCTTGTGAGATATTTGGAATTTCAGGATTAATCTTATCAAAACCTTCTATTCTTGAAATTTCCTCAATTAAATCTATTTCTCTTGTTACATCATTATATCTGTAACTCGGGACTACAAATTTAGCCGCAATTTCATTTTTACCCAACAATTTAAAACCGAGATTTTCCAAAATTTCAATACATCTTGATTGTTCAATTTCAATTCCGAGTATTCTTTTAATTTCGGAATTTCTCAGCGTGATTTCTATGGGAGTTAATTTATCTTGTCCGCATTTTGCAATTCCCACAAATTCAGCGTCTGCATATTTTTGCAGCAATTCTATTGAACGATATAATGCCGGCAAAACCATTTCAATATCAACTCCACGCTCGTATCTTGAAGAAGCCTCTGAACGATATCCGACACTATGAGCGGATTTTCTGTTAGTATGCGAGGTAAAATATGCAGCCTCAAGGGCAATATTTTTTGTATTTGAATCAATTTCAGAATTCAAACCGCCAAACACACCTGCTATACAAACCGGCTTAGTTTCAGAAGCAATCACAACGCTCTGGTTCGGAACAAGTTTGCGTTCTACTCCGTCAATAGTAACAATTGTTTCCGAATTTTCAGCATACCTTACACACAAATATTTATTCAGTTTATCATAATCAAAAGCATGTTGAGGTGTACCGTATTCAAGCATTACATAATTTGTAATATCAACAATATTATTTATGGGACGCATGCCTGAAGCTATTATTCTCCTTTGAATAAAATCAGGAGAAGATTTTATTTTTAAATTTTTTAAAACTCCTACAGAATAAAACTTACAAATCTCATCATTTTTTATTTCAACTTTAAAATCAGACAATTCTTCATAATCAAAATCAAGCTTTTTAAATTTCATTTTACGATTAAATAAAGCACTTAACTCTCTTGCAATACCAATAACACTCATCTCATCGCCACGATTTGCAGTGGGTGCCACATGAAAAATAATTTCATCCGACAAATTCATAAGCTTTTCAAGAGGTAAATTTAATTCAACATTATCATACAATCTGTTCAAAATAAGTATGCCGTCTTCATCTTGCAAACCTGTTAAACCCAATTCATCCTGCGAACAAAGCATACCCTGTGATTCTACTCCCCTAATCACAGCAGGAGTAAGCTCAAAACTTTCGCCTGTTTTTCTGTCAAGTACTCTTGAGCCCACAGAAGCATAAGGAATAATTTGTCCGACTTCAATATTTTGAGCACCGCAAACAACCCTTTTTTCCAAACCGCCAATATCCAATGTTACTAAATGGAGCTTATCAGCATTAGGATGGTTTTCAATTTTCACAATTTTAGCGGTTCTTATATTTGTAAAAGCAGGTTTTTTATATTCTATTTCTTCAACCTCTAAACCCGACATAGTAAGATTATGAGATATTTCCTCGGGACTTATTCCCGCTAAATCAACAAATTCATTTAACCATTCGTATGAAACCTGCATTTTTAATTCCTTTTTTTATTCTTCAACACAATTATATTACAAAAACACTATACAACAATCTCTGTTTCATTTTTGTATGTTACATAACCTAAATAAGTATTAGGGGGCTTTTTTAAATTTTTTCTTTTTGTCATTATAATTGAAGTTTTACCTGAAAATTTTGCTTTGGAGTTTTCTTTAACAAGCCTTGCGCAATATTCAAGAAGTTCTCCGGGAAGATTATTTTCATTATTCTTTAATTTTAAAATAACATGGGCACTCGGAAAATTAAGCCCATGGAACCACAAATCTTCACCTGAAGCAATTTTTGAAATAATATAATCGTTTTGCTTGTTATTTTTTCCCAAATATATCTCATGATTCATAAAAACAATTGGATTAATTTCAAATTTATTCTGTTGTTTTTTATTTTTATCTTTAATGCATACAATTCCCATATCCGAATATTCATCCAGAACTTCATTAATTTCTTCAAATGAATTTATAAGTTCTATATTTAACATTATCGTTTCATAGTATTCAAATTTTAATTTTGCCTCATTATATCTTATTTCGGAATGTTGAAATTCATTTTTAGCTTTTTTATATAGTTTAAAATATTTTTGAGCATTATCGCTTAATGAGATATTTTTATCCAGTTCGATTTCTATTCCGTCAACATTATTTTTAATATTTTCGTTATATAAATTCGACATTATATATTCGCCAATTTTTTTATATTTTTCAGCCTTTTTATCGTCTGGAACATTTTTTAATATTTTTTTTATTTTTTGGTAATCTTTTTTTATATATCCGATTAACTGACTCTTTTTAGATTTCAATATTTCAAGAAACATAATTTCAGAAAAATAATTATCTATTGCATCTGTTAAATTTGAAGTTTTATCCCAAAAATTAATAATAAATTCCTTATTTTCACCGCTCTGCAAAGCTTGAAGAAAATTAAAAATTTCTTCTAATGACTCCATTTCATCAAATATTTTATTCAATACAGGTTGTGAAAAATAATAAAAGTTGTCGCTAATTAATTTTAAATTTCTGTCCTTTGCTATTTGATAAAAAGTAGAATAGCTGCATTTCAATATATCGAGTTTTTCTTTTAGGGGCGGATAAATATAGTTAATTCCGCCATATATTTCCCTTACGGAACTTTTTTGCGAAGAAACATTGTGCATTGAGCCGATAATTTTTTTTGTTTTTACATTATACAATATTACATTCGAATATTTGCCCATAAATTCAAACGCTAAACATAACCTTGTCAAAGAACCTATTTCATCAAAATAATCAAAATATAATTCCAAAATTCTTTCATATTTAACAAGTCTAAAATCTTTAATTTTAGACCCGCTTAAATACTTCCTCAACTGCATGCAAAACATTGGAGGCACTTTTGGAACTTCAACATCTCTTTTTTTTAACGAAATATCATTTACAAAACAAATATGCGGATATTTTGGATTAATGTTTATATATAATTTTTTGTTTTTGGCACATTTTATATTTCTTATATTTAATATAATCTCATATCGACTGGGCAATTGAATTTTTTGTACAATCGCACCATTAATAAAATCTTTATTTTCTTCAAAAAAATATTTCAAAGTTAAGGAATCAAAAGAATTCATACTACAAATTATAAAATAAAAAGCAATTTTTTTAATGTTTTTTGTTTATTAAAATATGATTTTATCAATAATACCAAAAAGCATATTGCCTCAAAAAATAAATACAAATAAAAATATATTTTTTAAGGGAAACATAAACAAAACTGAATTATTATCAGACAGCTATCAACCGTCTGCAAGCAGTGCGCAAATTATTAATGAAAAATTATATCAACAATACCAAATTCAAAGCGATATTGATGACCCTGCGCTTCTTTATCAAATATATCAAACAATTAAAGACTATTGTGAAATTAATGACTCAAATGACCTTTTTGCAGGATTAAAAATAAGAACTGATGCAATAGATGATACTATTTTTGAAAACAGACATTTTGAAGAACAAACAATCACTTTTAATAAAAATTTTAACTTTAAATACCTTCCAAAATACACAAAAAAACTCTATGAAAAAGGAATGATACCGACAGATAATCCTTTATATATTCTATATTTAGCATTTGGCGATTATTTGCTCTATAAAACCAACCCCAAAACATACAACGAACAAACAGACAAATATGTGAAACCAAAAGATGAATACATATCAAGATTTTTAACTAACACAGCAAGAATTGATATATTTAATAAAAATTACTTAGCAGCTAAAATGTCGGGTGTAAATCTGCCTGATGCTGCAAACTATCTATTTATAAAAAATCGCAAAGATTGTGAACTAAAATTTCCCGATGGATCTTTGCCCTTTGCTCAAAAAGAAATTCCTGTTTTCAAATCAATGCAAGAAATAAAAGAATACCTCAAAAAACTCGGAATAAAAGCAAAATTTCCAAACCCGGAAGTGGCAAAATATTTTGCTGAAGCCATATATGAAATAATAAAATTAATCGGAGACGATAAAATATTTAAAGGATTAAAGATTAAACCCTGGCAAAACAATGCCACAAAATTAATTGCAGCACTAAAAGTAAACAATCGAAATCCTAAAAAAGCTTGTATTGTGATTAGAACAAATTATGACTGGAGCAAACAGGCAGAAAAAAGTAAAATAGATTACAACTGTTGCTATCATCCATACATAAACCCGCGCTATATTTTTGTACATGAACTTGCACACTATCTTGACTGGAAGGCAAACCCAAAAGCATTCAATGAAGTCGGAATGTCATTTCAAAACAAGGAACGCAAAATGAGCGATTATGAAAAAATGGTGGCTCAAAAAGTATCTAACTATGCAACAACAAGCACAATTGAATTTTGCGCAGAATACATAGCAGGTAAAACAGCAGGCATAAATTACCCGACAGAAACAGATGAAATGTTCAGAAAAAATTGGCATGGAATTAAAATAAATTTTTCTAATAATTCCTAAAATTTCGATTTTATTGTAAAATTACTATATGAATTGCTATTTTTTTGGAACATTTAACCCGATTCATCTGGGGCATATAGAAATTGCAAGACAAGTTAAAGCACAAGGCTTTGACAAAATTATTTTTGTTCCGTCATACATTCCTCCCCATAAATCCACAACAGAAACAATAAGTTTTATAGACAGATATAACATGGTTAAACTTGCAGCCGGAGAAGAAAATGTTTCAAACATTGAATCAAAACTAAAACCTCCCAGTTATACTTATAGAACTATTCAAAAATTGCTTGAAACAGAAAGCGGTAAAATTAATTTTATAATAGGTTATGACCAATTTTTTCAAATAGAAAATTGGAGAGAACCGCAATTTTTAAGAGAAAACCTAAATTTTATAATTATTCCGAGAAAATTTAAAAACGGACAAACCGTAAATGAAAGAGCTTTTGAATATTATAAAAACAAAGGCTATACATTCAAAATTTTAAATATCAATTTTCTTGATATTTCTTCGGATATGATAAGAAAATTTATTCAAAACAATGAAAACATAACAGGCTTAGTTTCAAAAGAGGTTAAAGAATACATTGAAAACAACGGACTTTATAGAAAATTGGCTCAGAGAAAACCTATCAGCTAAAAGATATTCGCATTCGATAGGCTGTGCCGATTGTGCAAAAAGACTTGCTAAAATTTATAATCAAGATGAAAATAAAGCATACATTGCAGGACTTATTCATGACTGTGCAAAAAACACAGATGATGAAAAACTTTATAAAATTATAACCGGTGAAATAAAAGAAGGATACAGCGAGCACGAACTCAAAAATTCCAAAACATATCATGCAATAGCAGGAGCATATTTTGCAAAAAAAATATTTGAAATAGAAGATGAAAGTATTCTGAGTGCAATAAGAAATCACACTACCGGCAAAATTGATATGACTGTTTTCGATAAAATAATATTTCTTGCAGACAAAATTGAACCGAATGAAAGAGATGAAAAATACTCAAAAAAAATATTTAAAATTTTAGAAAACAACAAAGGAACAATAGGACTTGATTTAGCAATTTTAAAATGCAGCAAAGAAACAATAAAAAGTCTTGTAAAAAGACAGCTGTATATTTGCCCCGAAACAATAGATTTATATAATCATTTGATAATGAGCGTTGGATATTTAGCCGTTAATGATGATTAATCAACATTAACAGGCTCTATATTTATTAATTTAATTGCCGCTTTTGCATTCGCTTTTAAATTTTCATTAATATTGTCTAAAATTATAAACTGCCGCAAAACATCTATAGCACGTTTGAATGTTCGAACAACATCGCCCTGCGAAAATTCTGTATCCGAAAACATATTCTCCCAAGTCTCAACAGGATTATTTTCCGGATTCAAATTAGCTCCCACCCAATATTCCATAAAGTAACAAAAATGGGTGTTTATATACATAGGATTTTCAATTTTATTTTCTCTTTCCAAAAGAAATATTTTTCTTTTAATATCTTTTATTTGATTTAAAACCTTTCTGACATTTTTAGAACAGGATTTGTTTACAGAATTATCTTTACTTCTTATATCTTCACTTATAATTGCACAAACAACAGATGCTAATTCAACAACCGAAAGATTATCCAAAAGTCCGGATAAAATTATCTCCGATAAAAAGAGCTCGTTTTCACACCTTAATGCCATTGTAATTTTACCTCTTTCAGTTGGAAAATCACTTTCTAAATTTTTTGTTTGTTCCAAAATATGTTTATGGGAGAGAAATTTCTGCCAATAAACATCTTTTTGAAATTCAATTTCTTTATCTAAAATCTTAATTTCTTTCTCATATCTTTGAGTTAATTCAAGACATTTTTTATGTTTTTTATATATTTTACAAACATTACAACCATATCCTTCAATTTTTCGTTGAAGTTCTTTTGATTTTTCATAAAATTCAATAACTTCAGGAGCATTGTTTGGATTTTTATATTTACCTTTTGCTTGTCTTTTTAGCGTTTTATACAAAGTGCGCATTTGAACAAATTGATTTTTAAATTTATTGTAATTTTCAAAATCATCATCATTTAAACCCCATTTACAGGTAAAATCATGAATGTTTTTTATGTCCGCAATTCTTTTATCCCTTTTTTCAATAAAAGGAATCAATCTGTCCGTTGAAGAAAAATAACCGAATGTTTTAAAAATAAGTTCTTTTGCTTCTTCCAAAGAAAATCTCTGCAAAAGATTTAACACCATCGAATAAGAAGGAGAAAATTTACTTTCTAAAGGATTTGCATCCGATTTAACCAATGCTGCAACTTCTTCGGGGGTTTGAAATGGTGTACCTATAATTACAACATAACCGATTTCATCCATCCCTCTGCGTCCTGCTCTTCCGGACATTTGCAAAAATTCATTCGCACTTAACATTCTGTGCCCCGAGTCGGTTCTTTTTGAAATAGCGCTTATTATTGTGGTTCGTGCAGGCATGTTTATCCCTGCAGCTAATGTTTCTGTTGCAAATACCACTTTTATTAACCCTTTTTGAAATAATCTCTCAACCAAAACCTTCCAAGAAGGCAAAAGACCGGCATGATGAGATGCAATTCCGGACTTAATTAAATCAATTTGAGGATTATTTTCAAGATAAGGATTTTCTTTTATATAATTATCTACTTCTTGATTTAAAATAAGCTTTTCTTCTTTTGTTAACAAATCTAATTTTAAACATTTATTTGCATTTTCATCACACTTTTTTCTTGAAAAAGTAAAATAAATACAAGGAAGCATATTTTTATCATGAAGTACTTTAACAACACTTGTTGTAGGATTTTTGACTTTTTCTTTTTTATTAAAATATTTATATTTTGACTCAGGTTTAATTTTTTTATTCAATTTTCCTTCAGGTGTTAAAAGGGGCAATATAGTATCGGGCTTCGAGCTGTCAAAATAAAAAAATCTCAAAGGAACAGGACGAAAATCCGTATATACAAGTTCCGTTTTTGAATGTACAGTATTAATCCAATCGGTTAACTGTCTTGAATTTTTAACAGTAGCACTCAAAGCAATAATTTGTATATTCACAGGACAATATATTATACTCTCTTCCCAAACGGTCCCTCTTGATTCATCATTCATGTAATGGACTTCATCAAGCACTACGTAGCGAACATCTTTTAAATTATCCTTTACGGTACCAAAAGTTGTACCATAAAGCATATTTCTAAAAACTTCAGTGGTCATAACTACAATCTTTGCATCTCTATTGATTGTAGTATCACCTGTTAAAAGTCCTACATTATCTTCTCCGTACAAACTTGAAAAATCACTATATTTTTGATTTGAAAGAGCTTTCAAAGGAGTTGTATAAAAAATTCTCTCACCCTTTTCCAAAGCTAAATGTATTGCGCTTTGTGCAATACAAGTCTTGCCTGCACCGGTAGGAGCACACACTACCACACTTTTTCCGTTTTTAATATGATTAACGGCTTCTTTTTGAAAGTCATCAAGTTCGAAATTAAATCCGTACATATTATAATAATTCCAAATTCAAACAACTTTCACACAACATTATCTGACACCGGTTGAACCAAAACCGCCGGCTGCTCTTTTTGTATCAGACAGTTCATCAGAGCAAACCACATCAGGCTTTAATACCTCCATAATTGCCATTTGAGCAATTCTATCCCCTCTTTGAACAGTAAAATCAACCTTAGAGTGGTTAATCAAACCAACACATATTTCACCTCTATAATCTTCATCAATTGTACCTATCCCGTTTACAACCGCAATGCCTTTTTTTATTGCCAATCCTGAACGTGAACGAACTTGAGCTTCAGTATTATGAGGCAGCTCAATAGCAATCCCCGTCGGAATTATTCTTATTTCTCCCGCCGGAATAATAACATCATTATCTATTGCAGCAACCAAATCCATAGCGGAAGCCCCTACAGTTTTATATTCAGGCATAGAGACAAAATTATCCAATTTTTTAATTTTTAAAGTTAATTTTTCCATAGTTTTCATTATTTATTCCTTATTCATGTAATATAGTTCTTTTAATCCAAATAAAGTAAGATCCTTGTCGATATAATTCAAAACATTATCCATATTTTCAAACAAAACCGGAGAATAGCCGCCTGTTACAACTACAGTGGCTTTCTTTTTGAGTTCTTTTTCGCATTTTTTTATCATGCCTTCAATCATTGCGCCATGCCCCAATACTATCCCCGATAACATCGCAGATATAGTATCTTTTCCTATAGCATTTTTTGGCGCTTCAATTTTTAATTTAGGCAGTTTTGACGTAAATTGTGCTAAAGAATTAGCCTGAATTTTAAGTCCCGGTGCTATAATACCGCCTATAAAATTAGCATTTTCATCTACAATATCAAAAGTTGTAGCTGTACCAAAATCTATAACAATTGCAGGTAGCTTATATTTCAAACAAACTGCACTTGCATTTGCAATTCTGTCTGCTCCAAGCTCTCTATTGTTATTTAAAGCAAGTTTTACGGGAAGTTTAGACTTATAAGAAACACTTAAAGCTTTTATACTTAAATACTTATAAACTGCATTCTTATAAACTTCGCATAGCTGCGGCACAACGGAAGAAACTATCGCACCTTTAATTTTAGAAACCAAACCGTTATGATTTAATATAGAAAACAAATTAATTCCATATTCGTCATCCGTCTTTTTTATATCAGACGAAAAATTAAAAGTCTTTAATAAACTATCATTATCAAAAACCCCTACGGACGTATTTGTATTTCCTATATCAATTACTAAAAGCATAAAATATTTTTACCACAGACAAAATTATTTTTAAATTATTTTGAATCAATGATGTAGTTATGTGAATACCACTCGATATCATCAGTTAATTTTGTTAAAGGAATTTTACACCTATATTTTACTCTCAGTGCTTTAGCAATTAAAAAATCGCAAAAATGAGGATTTTGAGCAAGAATAGGACTTATAAGGTAAGTACCTATGACATTTTTAAATCTTGCACCTTCTGTCTTATCTTTTCCGTTATTACCAAGACCTGATTTTACAGTAAAAAAATGACCTGCACCGGATTTTAAATATGTTATCATACTATGATTTTCAAATCCGGCTATTATTCTGTTTCTTAAGAAAGGACAATTTCCGTATATATTACCAAAATGACGACTTTTTCCTGCAATTGAATCGACATCTAAAATTTGCAATCCTTCCATTTTAACTTGATTGTGAAGCTGGTAAAAATTACCAAAAAGCATATATCCGCAATTCACAGCCAGCATAGGTACGGAAGAATATGCAGCAATTCTTAATTCATCTTCATTTTGTTGTAAATATTTTAAAGCAAGACTAAGAGCTTGAGTATTTGAACCCCCTATATAATAAAAATCATATCTTGCCGACTGTATTTTATCATTTCCAAAAATTTCATGCACTGATACATCAATACCACGCCAATTAGCACGATAATAAAAAGTTTCAACATTTGCTCTGTCGCAATTACTTTCTAAAACATCGGGATAAAGATATGCAATTTTTAATTTAAGAGGATTTCTTGGCATTTTTTAATCGCTTCATCGGGAGTCAATTTAATCACTACTCCGTCATTTCTGGTTTTAAATTCTACAAGTCCTTCGGATATGGTTTTACCAACCGTTATTCTGACAGGAAAACCTATCAAATCGGCATCTTTAAACTTAACACCGGCTCTATCTGTTCTGTCATCAATAACAGTTTCTATCTTAAGATTATTCAACTTTTCATATAAATCATAAGCAACTTTAGATTGAACTTCATCATCAATGTTAACAGGCACAATATCAACATGATACGGAGCGATTTCTTTTGGCCAAATAATTCCAAAATCATCGTGATATTTTTCAACCGCAGCAGCCATCGTCCTTGTAATACCTATACCGTAGCAACCCATTATATAAGGTTTGAGTTGCCCTTCCGCATCAGTATAGCAAGCATTCATCGGTTTTGAATATTTAGTACCCAATTGAAAAATATTGCCGACTTCAATACCTCTGGTCATTTTTAAAGGTTTCTTACAAACAGGACAATATTCGCCGGCTTTAACGCAAGAAATATCGACAAATTGAATCCCTTGAGGTAAATTTGAACCTACAAAGTGCTTATCTTTCACATTTGCACCAAGAACAAAATTTTTCATACCTTTTGCAGACTTGTCAAAAAGAACTTTAACTTTAGATGCATCAACATCACGATATGAAATAAAACCGGCATAAGAATTTAATAATGAAATTATTTCGTCATTTTCCATAGGACGAATTTCAAGAGCACTGAGAGCATTTAATAATTTTGTCTCCTCAATTTCTTTATCGCCTCTAATCATTGCAATAACAGGTTTTGAATCTGCAATGTATGCAACAGCTTTTAAAATGCAGTTTGAATCAACATTCAAAAATTCAGACAATTCAGCAATGGTTTTAACATTCGGAGTATCAATCAATTTTTCTTCAACAAAACCACCGTCAACAATTTCAACCGGTAAAAACGAATCGGCATGATTTGAATTTGCGCTATATCCGCACTCATCACAATAAAATACATCGTTTTCACCAACTGCAGTATCGGTTAACACCATATATTCATGAGACACGCTGCCGCCGATTGCTCCCGAATCAGACTGTACAGCACGAGTATCCAAGCCGCATCTTTTGAAAATATTTGTATAGGTTCTACCCATAACTTCATATTCTCTATCTAAATCTTCTTGAGAAGTGTGAAAACTGTATGCATCTTTCATTATAAATTCTCTTCCTCTCAAAAGACCAAATCTCGGACGAATTTCATCCCTAAATTTCAACTGTATGTGATATACATTCAAAGGAAGTTGTTTATATGAATTAACAATATCTGCAACAACAGAAGTAACAACTTCTTCATGGGTTGGTGCTAAGCACATCTGGTTTTCATGCCTGTCAACACATCTTAAAAGCTCTTTTCCGTAGACATTCCATCTGCCCGATTTTTGCCACAACTCGGCAGGTTGAACAAAAGGCATTAACATTTCTTGAGCGCCCGTTGAATTCATTTCTTCTCTTACTATATTTGAAATTTTATTTAAAACTCTTTGCGCAAGCGGCAAATAGGTATATATACCGTTTGCCAGTTTCTTTATATATCCCGCTCTTACAAGCAACTTATGAGAAATAGCCTCAGCATCATTTGGAAATTCTCTTAAAGTTTGCAAAAATAATTGCGACATTTTCATAATTATCTGTACTCCCGTTAAATAGTTATACCTCAATCTTAGCTCAAAAGCTTTTTAAAATAAACTTTATATTAAAAAAGTTTGCCTTTAAAGTAAAAAACTATATAATAAAACTTATGGATATGAGTATTATAAGTTGTTTAACAGCAATATTTCTTCCGCTTTTTTATGCGTTGTATCTTTTTATATCAAGAATAAGTTTATCATACATAAATAAAAAAATTTTAAATACCGGCTCTATTGCAATAAACATATTAAGCTTATTTATTTTTACCGTTCAAACAGCACTTATAATAAAAGAAAATTCAAGTATTAATATTGATTTGTTCTTATTTAATATTCGAAAAATCAATCTCAATGCCGGGATTATAATAAATGCAGAAAATATATTATTCCTTTTGTTTTCAAGTTTTATATTTACTCTTATTGCAATATATTCTAAACTATACTTTGACAAAAACAAAAAATTCCTATTCACAAAGCAAAGATTTTACATTTTTTTATCTGCACTATCTTTTTGCATATATATGTTTTTTGCCTCATCAAACCTGTTTCAAATGTTCTTATTTCTCTGTTTAACAGGTATGGTTATTTTTATATATTCATATTTTGACGTTTACAAAACAACAGTCAATTTCAATATAACCAGATTTCAAAGAATTCATACATTAGGGGATTTTTCTGTTTTAATAAGCATATTAATCTTATTCAAATATGCGATACTTTCTGAAGGATACATTAATTCAACATCTCTGAATTTTAACGAATTAGACGTTTTGGCAAGCTACACGTACGGAATAAGCACGCCAATAGAATTTAAAATAACTACGGCAGGTTTTATCATAGCCTTTATGAGCAGATTATTTATATTTCCTTTCGGCTGTTATTGTAGTTTTATGGCAAATTCTTCAAATCTTTTATATTTGTCTTCTGTAACAGTTGCAAATTCTTTGATTGGAATTTATATTTTTTTCAGAACCATTCCCTTTATAGAACTGTATTATAATTTACAGGATTACTTAATTATCATCTTTATTTTCTCCGGAATAGTTTCATTAGCAGCAACGCTTTTTGAAAAAAATTTAAAAATAATATTCGGACATTTTATATCAATATTAAATGTGTTTTTCTTAACACTGTATCTGTTTTCAAAACAAAACAGCATTTTTATAATTTACTTAATTTTCAATTTTATTACTTTATTTGTTTTAATGTATCTTTTTATAAAAGACAAGAGCAGCTTAAATAAAGCAATAATTTCAAAATACAAGGGCTATTTTCTTGAAAAAATGCACATTATTTTATTTGAAAAAATTCCGAATAAAATTTCGGATATTGCAAATATAATTAACGAAAATATAGTGCAAAACATAATCATAATTCCGATAAAAATATTAAATGCAACGGCATCATTTATGATATTAAGAATCACAAAAAAAGATAGCACAAAAATCATAAGAATCATTTTGTTTATTTTTGTGTTATTTACACTATTGGCAATATTTATAGCACTTTTTGGGAGATATAAATGCTAGACCTTTTTTTAGAAAAATTTCTTTTTTATATATATCTTGTTATTCCGTTTGTTTTTGCCGTTTTTCTCGGAATTCTGACATTCTTAAAAAACCCGATTTATATAAGAAGAATATCTAAAACTTTTTTCTTTATTCAATTCATTCTTGCTTTTCTTTTATTAATCAAAGAAAACAACAATTCTTTTTCATTTTTTAATTTTAATTTTATTTTTGATGAGATCGCCTCAATATTTACTTTTTTAACGGCTTTTTTATTTTTTATATTCTCAATCATCTCAAAAACATTTATTAAAAAATCTTGCAGATTATTCTATTGTTCCTTAAGTACTATTTTAGGATTAACAAACTTAATCATATTGTCAGATAATATATGTCTTACTTTAGGCGGAATTTTTTGGGTTTTTCTTATCAGTTATCTTCTCAAAAAAAACTACCGATACAACAATAAAAACTTACTGTTAAATCAACTTAAAGCCGATATTTTAATTCTTTTAGCGTGTTGTGTTTTAATTTTTTATGACTTTGCAAGGCTCTTTATTTTAAATGAAATCCCGTTTAATTTCACAAATCTAACACAAAACCTCTATCATATAAATAACAGTTCAATACTTTATGCGTTTATAGGATTTTTTATTATAATATGCAGGCTTTTTAACCTTGCTCCTTTTAATGAAAAAATTGAAAAATCAAGCTCCAACAATCACATCAGCACAATAAATATATTAACCTTTAATATTATTGCAAATGCGCTTTTAATTAAAATATATTTTGTATTTGATTATTTATTTTATGATTACGAAGATTTTATAGCGGCTTATTTGATTTTAAATCTTGTTTGGTTTGCTATCATTTCATTAAAACAAAGAACTCTCATAAATTATGCATTTTCAAGTTTCTTGGTTTTCATAACCACAAATATTTTCACTCTGTTTTCTTTTGAAGATGAAGGTATTCTTGCATTTTTATATGGGGCGATTGCAATTATCTTATCATATACTCTTGTGTTTTTAACTTTAAATTTAATTTCATATAAATTTAAAACAAACGAAATAGCACAATTACCAAAAATTTCTTCAAAAAACAAATTAATTAAATTTTTCAGTATTTTTGCAATAATGAATATAGCAAAAGTCCCCACACTGGCGCTATTTTCTGCTACATTAATTAACTTTATTATTATATTTTCAATAGATTATGACGGCACAGTATTAAATTTTGCACCTTATATATGTGTTATAACCTGTTTTATAATAACATTATCAGCTTTAAACATGTTTTACAGAATACTTATAGAACCGCAAAAATCATATAAAAACGAAACAGAACTTTCAAATCACCAAATAATTACGCTTATTGTTTTATCCGCGGCAATAATTCTTGCGGGAATATTTCCTCAAAGCTTTTTCAACGGAGGGCTGTAAATATGCAAAATATAATAAATCAAAATACGCTGTCATATTTTTCTTGTGAATTCTTTTGTTTGGCAGGAATAATATTGAATTCAATTTTATATATATTCTTTGCAAAAAAAACAAATATAAAAAGAATTTCAGACTTTCTAACCTGCATTATATTTATAATTTGCATAATTACACTTGCAGCAATCGGAATAACAAATTCAATAAATTTTAATGAAATGTATCATTTTCCTATTGGAGAATATATACCAAACGACAAAAAAACAATTTGTTTAAAAATTTCAATTTATATTTTTCTGCTTGCATTTATTTTTATCACCTACAAGCTTACAAGAAAAATAAAATTCAAAACACCTGTTATCAATTCTATATTATTGTTAATTGCTATTATAAGCGGTTTTTTAATTAAAAGCGAAAATATACTTATTACTTATGTGCTATTAGACATCCTTACAATCTTAATATACAAATTTGCTTCAAAAATGAGAATAAAAAAACAAGCATATTATTCAACAAATTTTATAATAATTGGAATTTGTGCAAGCGTATTGTTTTTTGGATTTTACATACTAACTTTTCTGATAAAAGACTATGTTCAATTAAATATAATTAATGTATGTTTAACCCTTGCCTTTTTCTTAAAAATAGGGCTGTTTCCTTTTTCAAATTATATTTCCGCTAACAACACAAAAACAAACATACCTTACTCGATTTTATTATTTGGTTTTTTACCTTGGATGGCTACTATAGGTTTTAATAACATTACAAAATTCACAAACTTCACCGGAGAAATATATCAAATTTCAATAACCATGTTTCTTACGCTTACAATCGCATACTTTGGACTCATGACTTTGAAACAAAAAAATCTCACAAAATTTTTAGCTAAATCTAATTATTGTCTCACCTCATTTTGTTTGCTAAATACTTTGTTTATGTCCGCAAATAATACAACGATAAAATATTCTACCCTTTTAGCATTCTGCATTATGGGAATTTTTTCATTGCTTTGCATAATAAAAATAAACTTAAAAGCACTAAAAATAAATTTATTAACAATAGAAGGACTCGCATTTAATAATCAATTTTTTGCACTTATTTTCTCAATAATGCTTCTTATATTAACTTGTACAATACCAAGCGGCATACTTAAATACGGAGCAGAAATTCTTAAAACCGTATATTCTTATGACAAACTGGCTTTTTGCGCGGTTTTTGCAATAACTCTTGCAAATATTTTAATTTTAATTAATTCACTAAAAATAATTCAAAGCTTATACACCGTAAACTTAAAAAGAATAAAAGATAAATTCAAAAAGAAAACAATGTTGAATTACATTGTTTCCTTTTCAATTATAATATTTTGTGCAATAAGCCTGTTTTTATAAATTCTCAACAACTTGTTTTTCTTGCAAGGGTGAAGAATATGAGTTTTCATCTCCCATCCAGCTGTTTGAAAAATTAATTTGATGTTCGCCAAACAATCCGTCATCTTGTGTCGGATCAAAATAAATCTTTACTTTAGAATAAGCTCCTAATTTTTTTGATTGATTTTTTGGTTGAAAATGTCTTACGTAATTACCGTTTATACCTTTATTTTTTTCATTTGCAAGATCTATAACTCTCAGCATATTTTCGCTAAAACCCTGAGCACGTAATGTCTCAACATCACTTGAAGTACTTTCATTCAAATAAGCAAAACAGCTTGCTGTGCTTATCAAAAAAAGTCCCGACATAATTAATATTTTTTTCATTAAACTTCCCCTGTAACTAAAATTATCCGATTTGATTATATTATATACCATATTATTCTTTTTACAAAATTTTTAAATCAGTTTTAATAATTTTTTCAAGTTCATCTAATAAATGCTCTTGAGAAACTTTTTTTATCATTTGACCTTTTTTGAAAATATATCCTTCATTTATTGCTCCTGCTATTCCGTAATCAGCTCCTGCCGCTTCCTTTGGACCATTAACGGGACATCCCATAGTTGCAATTGTTATATTTGCATTCAAATCTGCAAACTTATTTTCTACTTTTTTTGCCAATCCGATTAAATCTATTTGAGTTCTTCCGCAAGTAGGGCATGAAATAAAATTAACACCGCCTTTTTTTAAATTTAATGTTCTCAAAATCTGAACCGCAAGCTTAACCTCTTCAACAGGATCTTCTGTTAAAGATACTCTTATGGTGTCCCCAATCCCTTCTGCTAAAAGCGTGCCGATACCAATTGATGACTTAACAACCCCGCCTCTTAAAGTTCCTGCTTCCGTCAAACCGACATGTAACGGATAAGGACTAAGCTCATACATCTTTCGATACGCCTTTATTGTAGTCATAACATCAGATGATTTTAGCGAAACTTTGATTAAATTAAAATCTAATTTTTCAAGTATTTCAATGTGTCTTTGAGCGGAAATAACCATCTTTTCTTTCAAAGACAAAGATTTATTTTCATATAAATCTTTTTCAAGAGAGCCGGCATTGACACCAATCCTGATAGGAGTCAAGGTTTTTTTTGCCATTTCAACGACTCTCTGGGTGTGCTCAATTTTTCCTATATTTCCGGGGTTTAATCTCAAAGCATTTATTCCGTTATCCATTGCCGTTAATGCAAGTCGATAATCAAAATGAATATCGGCAACAACCGGAATAGGAGAATATTTTACAATTTCACCCAATGCAGAGGCGCATTTTTTATTTAAAACCGCAACTCTAACTATCTGACAACCGGCATTGTAAAGTTTTTCAATTTGATTTAAAGTTGATTTTGTATCATCCGTTTTGGTATTGGTCATAGATTGAACTGAAACAGGGGCCCCGCCGCCAATTTCAACATCTCCAATCTTTATTTTAATTTTTTTCATAATTTACAAACAACCTCATAAACATAAATTATGCTAAAATCATACCATGAATTTTAAAATAAAAAGAAAAAAAAGAGAGAAAATAACAAAAAATCCAATTATTAAATTTGCTTTTTACCTGCTTATTATATTCTCTTTATATTCAATTTTTAATATCATTAAATCATATCCTTTACACTTTAAAATCAAAGGGTTTGACTATCCTGTAGAGCAAATAACAATTAATATGGAATTTAACCAAAGAACAAACAAAGACTTTCTCTTCTGTTTTAATAATTTTTGCTCCGGCGCTCAAAAAGATGATTTTTCAAATTTATATACCATTAAATTTAACGAAGAAACGCAAGAATTTTTTAATTCAAAAATAAAAAATATTTATCTCATATACCCTTACAACGACAATAATTTTGAAAAAAATATAAAAGTAATAGACCTGCACTGCGGCACAAAGAGTCTTTATTTTGAAAATAAAGATATACAAAAATTTAAAAAAACTGCTTTTAAAGTAGAATTAAATGACACAACAAAAAAATATAATGCAATTAAAATACCCTTTAACACAAACTACAAAGGTGTTTTTAATCATTGCTGCATTTTATTTTTATCATTGTTCTATAATGCATCTTTCTTTATAATTCCTTATTTTTGGCTTTTTATAGCTTTTTTATTATATTTTTTCAACAAAAACGAATTCAACCTTAAATTCAAAATAACACACAAAACAAAAATATTTATTCTGATTTCAATAATTTTTTTAGGATTTCTTTTAAGACTAAACGGCATAACATATTATCCTCTTTGGTTGGATGAAATATATACAAAAACAACTGCAATAACATCACTAAAAAGCTGCTTTCAAGACCCCGGTAATCCGCCTCTATTCTATATTTTAGAATATGTAATTACAAAAATACTAAACGATAGCACCATATCATTAAGATTAATATCTCTTGTTTCAGGTATATTTTTTCCTTTTGGCATATATTTAATTTTCAAAAAAATAAATATTAAATCTGCAATTTTTATGACATTTTTTGCATCTATCAACATAATCAACATATATCATTCTCAAGAAGCAAGGGTGTACGGATTAAGTATGTGTGCGGGTGTTTTTTCAATTTATTTTTTGTTTAAATATCTTGAAAAACAAAATGCAAAAAATCTTATTATATATACTCTAAATTTAATTTTTCTAATAAACCTTCATTATTACAACCTTTTCTTGGGGCTTTTTAATGTTATCTGGGGATTGTTTAACATTAAAAACAAAAAAGAAAGATTTAAATATCTGTTTGCAAACTGTCTTTCTTTTATAACTTTTTTACCCTACTTGGTGTATAGCTTCAAATTTTCAACATCACAACAATTTAATTCCTGGATAAAACCTCTTGATTTGAATACTTTTAACTATATTTTAAAAGAATATTTCAGCAATAAATATATTTTTATTCTATTTATCACAATTATCATCATATATCTTTCAGCGATAATAATTCACAAATTTTACAAAAAAATTAACCTTAATCACAAAAAAACAGAACTATTCTTATACCTTATTTTTTCGATTTTATTCATAATAATAACAACAAGTCTTGTTTCACTGCTGGTAAAACCAATTCTGCACAAAAGATTATTATTGTCCTGTTATGAATTATTACTTTTGCTTGAAGGAATATTAATTCTCGGAATTTTTAATGTTAAAAAATATATACATGCACAAATATCGGCAAAAATCATACTAATGTTTATTTTCATATATATGACAAAACCAATGCCCCTAAGGCAAATATATGTGCTGGATGATTTCATGAATTTTGTTGAAAAAGATTCAATTCAATATAAAAACAAATATGAAATTCACTGTGTAACAAACGACACGCAAAAATATATAAATAACTATAAAAACTTAAAATCAAACAAATACATAATATGGCATTATGTTAATTCAAATTCAATGGAATATATTAAAAAAATTTCGAAAAAAGATTTTATTAAAAACAACAAAAAAGGTATAATATACTTACATGATATGTCCGCAGACATTGATAAAATAGGCTTTCTCAATCCAAATGCAAGAATATACCATACAAATTCAATAAGAAATTTAAAATTAATTTATGAATAGGAGAAAAAATGAAAATCGCAGTTATATCCGACATACACAGCAACGCTTTAGCTTTAGATAAGGTGCTGGAAGATATCAATACATTTAATCCCGATAAAATATTCTTTCTTGGAGACTTAATTTTAGCGGGCTACAGACCAAACTATGTTTGCAAAAAAATTATGGAACTAAAAGAAAAAATGAATAAAAACTTTGAAATCATACAAGGAAATACAGATAAAATGATTGCAAATTGCAGCGAAGAACTCATCAAAAAAACCAAAGAAGCATTTCCTTGCATGGGCTATTCTCTTGAAGAAGATGTCAAAATAACGGATAAAAAATATATAGATTTTGTAAAAAACTTACCTGAAAGTAAATATACGGAAATTAACGGGCTTATAATACAATTGGTGCACGGTTCTCCCAGAAGTCAAAATGAAAACATATATCCCGAATTAACAGAAAAAACAGTAATTGAAATGACAGAAAATTCTAAAGCCGACCTGATTTTATGCGGGCACACTCACAAACCATGCGGATACAGTTTATCTAACGGAAAAACCGTTATAAACGTTGGTTCAATCGGAAGATCAATGACAAAAGATAAAATGCCGGTTTATTTACAACTTACCGTTGATAATAACGGCAAATTTTTTGTCGAACACAGAATTGTAAAATACGACAATATCGAAGTATCGAAACATATTCTTGCAAGAGGTTTTAAACATGTTGAAGATTTAGCTGAAATGTTCATAAGTAAATAGGATACCTAAAACATCCGTAATTGGAACATACTACTTTTATTATTTTTTAAAAAATATTTTATGCTAATATAAAAAAAAGGATAAACTAATGTCAAACATAACTCAACTTGAAAAAATGCACCAAACCGCAGCAAGTCTTTATGAAAACAAAGACCTGGAAGGCGCTCTTAAAATATATGAAGACATAATAAAAATAATTCCAAACGACGAAGTGGCTCTTTCTTGCATTATGGATATATATCTTGAACAGGGGGATAAATTTAATTATTACCTTTCAAGAGCAAATGTAAATATCGCACAAAACAAATTAGAATATGCAATAAATGATACAAAAAAAGCTCTTGATTTGGATATGGATAATGTAAATGCAAGAAGAAAACTTGCGCGCCTCTACAAAGTAGATAATAAAAATCTCAAAGCGATAGATGAATTTATAAAGCTCTTGGAATTAAGTCCAAGCGAACTTGATGCATATTTTGAACTTGTTGATTTATACATGAAAGAAGGAGCTATTGAAAGCGCAATTTCAATAGCAAAAAAGGGGCTGGAAGAATTTAAAGATGAAATAAATTTGAGAAATATGCTGGCTCAACTTTATTTCAAAGCAAATGATTTCAAAGAAGCACTAAAAGTTGTTGAAGACGATTTTCTCAAAATAAAAATTCTTCTTCAAGACGAACAAAACGAAGAAGCAAATGAGTGTTTAAAAAAATATGATTCAAAAAAATTAAATGAAATACAAGAAAAATCATACCACATATTAAAAGCTCAATATTTATACAACACAAAAAACTTCAAAGAAGCTCTTGAAGAAATAGATAAATATACAAAAATTGCCACTTGTGATGCAATATCCTTCCAAATGAAAGCTCTTATATATGAGGAAATGGAAGATGAATTTAATGCACATTTGAATTGGGGATTTTGTTTTAAGCTTCAAGGTAAACTTGATGATGCAATAGTCGAATTTACCCATGCTTATCAAGTTAATCCAAATGACAAAACTGTATTAATTGAACTTGCAAAATTGTATATGCAAAACAAAGAAAGATTTGTTGCAATTGAATTTTGGGAAAAAGTATATGCTATAGATAAAGATGAACAGGCAAAAGAAATTTTAGCAGAATTTTATTACAGCGAAGGAAATTTTGAAAAAGCTGAACAATTTGGTAAAATAGTAGAAAAAAAAGAAGAAAACTATAGCGGTTTAATAGATAAAATTATGGAATTTTTCACAAAAAAATAAATTCAAGTTTTAATCAAAACTGCCGAGTTTAAAAATATGGAAAAAAAATTTAACTCAAAAAACACAGGTTTCAAAAAAGCGGAATTAGAAAGAAAAATCCAAGACATGCAAATGTCAATTATGAACAATGAAAAATGCAAAGAAATTGCTCAAAAATTAACCGCTTATATTTCAAAAGACAAAAAATAAGCAAGTATTAAGAAATACTTGCCAATGTTTGTGATAAATTCTTAAACACCATATTTAACTCATAAGTACCTGTTGAATTTTCTGTAAATAATGCATATTCACCAATAGGAACTCCTGCATATTTGTTATGTTTTAAATATTTATATTTTTTCAAAAACATAGCTGTTGAAAGCGCTCTGTTTTTAAAATTTAATTTTTTTATTTCTTTGTGATAATTTTCTATTCTGCTAATTGTTTCATTTTTAGTATAAGCATCAGATGTTATATTGGGAACCATCTTTATATTATACTTATTTTCTATAACTGTTTTAATTTTAGCTAATGTTCTTAAAAGTGTAGAGTAAATATAATCATATTTTTCAAAATTTCCGGATGTAATAACAAAAACATCACCTGTATTTATTCTTAAATCATCAAAAGCATAATTTAAAACCTTTTTAATTTTTTGAAAAACTATATTATTTAAAATTGTCTTTGTTTCATCCTTTAGAATTTTTTTAGATTCATAATCTAAAGAAAGACAAATAGAATAGCTGTTAATTACCTCATATTGCATCAAATTGTTTATTTGTTCTTGTTTTTTACGATTATTTTCAAGCACTTCTTCGATTTTATTTTCTCTTTTAATCAATTTTTCTTCTATTTTATCTGCAACATAATACAAAAAACCCACCGGTAAAACCAATAAAGCTAACACAACACCTGTTGAACGATATATATCAACAGACGAGTCATTAGGAAAAAGCAAACCTGCTAACAGATTAAAATAATTTGCACTATATTCTAAAATCATATCATCCGACATAACAGCCGTCCAATAAACAAAATAAATAATAGACAAACAAACTAATGCTATAACCATAAAATTAATTAAACGTCTTATCTTGTTGAAAATATCACGAATTGTGATTATACGAACATTTGTTGTGTGTAACATAAAAAATATTCCCCCTGATATATAAATAAAAAAAATTTTTACAAAAAAATTGCCTAAAATTTTTAAATTTTAGACAATTTATATAATTTAATTTCTTAATTTATATATTTGGTCGTTCCGTATAAACACCAAGCTCTTGTTCTAAAGCATAAGCACTTTGCAATAATGTAAGCTCATCAAGATTTTTAGCAATAACCTGAAGTCCGATTGGCATTTTTTCTCTGTCAAAACCAACAGGCATAGACAAAGCAGGTGCTCCTACAAGATTAGAAGAAATTGTTGCAATGTCGGTTAAATACATTTCAAGAGGATTGTTCGCTTTTGAATTCAAATCAAAAGCAGTAGTAGGGCAAGTAGGAGAAACCAAAATATTCACCTTTTCAAAAGCCCTTTTAAAATCATCCGCTATAAGATGTCTTAACTGTTGCGCTTTCTTATAGTATGCATCGTAGTATCCGCTGGATAGCGCATAGGTGCCGAGCATAATTCTTCTTTTTACTTCGGGACCAAATCCTTGTGCTCTTGTTTTGCAATACATCTCCATAAGATTTTCACAATTTTGAGCTCGATAACCGTATTTAACACCGTCAAAACGAGCAAGGTTAGAGCTTGCCTCTGCAGTTGCAACTATATAATAAACACCGATAGAATGTTTTAATAAAGGAAGAGAAATTTCTATAATTTCAGCACCCATTTTTTCGTATGTTTTTATAGCATTTTCAACCGCAGTTTTAACATCATCAGCGACGCCTTCTGACATTAATTCTTTTATTACACCGACTCTAAGTCCTTTTATATCTCTTTTTAAATTATCTGAGATATTTCCGACATCCATCTTAAGAGAAGTGGAATCTTTACTATCATAGCCGGCAATTGCCTCATAAAGATGTGTAACATCTTGAATTGAACGACCGAATGGTCCTATCTGATCTAATGAAGATGCAAACGCAATAAGTCCGTATCTTGATATTCTTCCGTATGTCGGTTTAAAACCTGTAATCCCGCAAAATGAAGCAGGTAAACGAATAGAACCGCCCGTATCAGAACCTAAGGACAAAGTAACTTCACTTGCACATACGCTTGCTGCAGAACCACCGGAAGAACCTCCCGGCACTTTATCTAAGTTATACGGGTTTCTAACAATTTTAAAAGCGGAGTTTTCATTACTTGAACCCATTGCGAATTCATCCAAATTTGCTTTTCCCATAATCGGAACTAAATTTTCTTTTAGTTTAACGGTTATGGTAGCATCATAAGGAGAAACAAAATTTTCCAAAATCTTCGAAGAGCAAGTTGTCTTCGTACCGATTGCGTTCATATTATCTTTAAGAGCAGTAGGAATTCCTGCAAGCGGCGGAATCTTCTCATTTTTTGCAATTTTTTCATCAACTTTTTTCGCCGTTTCAATTGCACTCTCAAAAGTCAAAGAATTAAATGCACCCAAAGTATCATCAAGCTTTTCTATTCTTTCAATTGAAGCATTAACCAACTCAAGCGCACTAACTTCCTTATTCACAAGTGCTTTATGTTGCTCAGTCGCAGTTTTGAATAATAATTCCATTAATATTTACTCCATATAAAATTTATCTTACAATCATTTTATGACAAATAAACAGATTGGTAAACAAGGCGAAGAATTAGCAAAAAATTTCTTAATAAAAAACGGATATGAAATTCTTGAAACAAATTATCGTTATTCAAGAATGGCAGAAATTGACATAATTGCTTCAAAAAAAGATATTCTACATTTTGTAGAAGTAAAAACAAGGCAGTCAAAAAATTTCGGAACACCAATTGAAGCTATAAATCAATCTAAACTAAACAATATATATACTTGTGCAAAATTTTATCTGAAAAATTCAAAAAAACATTATAAAAAAATTCAAATAGATGCAATAGGAATAGTATTAAATAGAAATCAAAAGATAAAAATTGATTTTATTGAAAATATCGAATTAAATTAAAAAAGGTATAAATAAATTTTCTTTTGAATATTATATGAAAACGGTTCTTTGTAAATTATCAAATACATTTGAAATTAGTTTTTCCAAACTTGCAAAATTAATTGAATCGGAACTTTTGAATGATTTTAATTTTGTTAATTTTTGTTAAAAATACTTAAGTTTTAAAAGCTTCCTGCCGATTATCAAGATAAAAGCGGAAGGTGTGTAAAATGATAAATTCAATAATTCTAGGTTTTAAACAATTTTTATCCGATAAAAATGAAACTATTGAAAATACTGATGAAAGATACGATTTAAATTCATCAAGTGTTTTTACACAATATTCCGATGAATTTAAGGAATATATACACGAAACCTTTGGAAGCAAATACGATTCTTTGTTTACTCAAGGCTTTCAAATTTCTGATTTAAAAGAAATAGAGCTTGTTAACGGTAATTTTCAAAAAAATAACGAAAATAAAGATAATGACGAAATGGATTTATTTGTCGAAATATTAAACGAACTGTCACATGATAATGGTTTTGTAGAAGCTTTGGATACGGATTTCAGCGGCGATATAACCCAAGATGAATATCTAAGCTATTTAGATACCATGACTGAAGACGGCGAACAAATTGAAGGAGTAAAATTACTTGAAAATTTTGCAAATAACGCTACGGGTGTGAAAAGGGCTTCTGAAGAAGAAATCACAGAATCAAAAACATTTTTAAATTCCTTTAATACATCAAGAAGAAAAATATCAAACGAAGATATGGCGCTGTATCTAAAAATATTTGACAGAGACGGCGACGGCGCACTATCTGATGAAGAAAAAGATGCCGTTAATCAATGTGTTAATATATTAAAAAATGATGAAAATAACCAAAAAAACCCGCTTTCTGCCATTAAAAACTATGTTGATACTTTAAAAGAAAAACCCGAATACAATGATGAAAATTTGTTAAATTTCATAAAAGGGTTAGACGGCAACGCAGAAGATTTTAGCGTAAACGATTTATTAAAATTATCCGAATACGCAATAGCCAATATAATGCCAAATGAAATATTGGAAGCTCAGGATGAATTAAGTGCTCAAAATTCTCCTGCCGGCTCAGGCGGAAATGCGCCCTTTAATCCTGCAATGAAACAAAAAAATATCGATAATATGTCTATAGAAGACCTTGAAAATGAATTAAAAAATGCACAAGAAAACATAAAAACAGCTCAAACAGAATTTGAAGCAACTTTAAAAGAACAAAACAAGGAACTTGCGGAAAAATTATCAACAACTCAGGAAAATGTAACTAATACACAAAATGAAATAACCGAATACAATTCAAATCTTACTGAAAAACAAAATTCCTTAACCGAAGCACAAAATAACGTAAGCGAGCTTACGAGTCAAATTTCTGATTTGGAAGCGCAATTAAGTTCTTGCGAAGATGAAAGTTTAAAAAGTCAAATTAAAGAACAAATATCCGCACTCAAAGCGCAAAAAGAAGAAATTGAAAATAACACCATACCAAAACTAAACGAAGAAATAGCTAATATTAATGCAAAACTTGAAGAATTAAACGTTCAACTTGAAGAATTCAATACTCAATATAATGAAATACAAAATGAAATTACAACGCTTGCTCAAAACAACGAAGAACTGGCAGCTAAACAAGAAGCATACAATCAAGCTGTGCAATATGAAGCTGCGGTACAAGAAAAATTAAATCAAAGGAACAAAGATAAACAAAGAGCAGAAAATGTCGATATGCCTTCAATTGATGAACGCTCAAAAGATTACAGCGACCAAGAAGGCTATGATTTTACAAATATGCCAATGACACATACTCTGGACGGAAAAGAATACCATTGCGTAGGATTTACAAGCTACACAATAAACGGCGAAGAATTTAAGCCTGATAGCTGGGAAGAAGTTCAAAGATATTTTGCAAACGGAGGATTAGCAAATATAGGACAATTTGGTTCAATGCAATGTCACAACTATTCAAATGTTATGGCCGATTTTGTAATCGGTTCAATCAACACCGATTTATTGGAAGCAATGTATGAAGAAACAAATAATCCTGAATATGGTGACAAAGATACAGCAGGATATATGGGTACAACACACGAATACAACTCCAGAGACTATGCTCGATGCAGAGCAGAAGACAGAGATGCTGAAAGAGCAATTATTGAAAATGAATTGCAAAACGGAAGACCGGTCTTGGTCAGCGTACCGCATGCAAGTGGCACGCACTGGGCTGTTGCTATAGGTATGTCAGACGACGGGGATATTCTTATATGGGATTCTTATGACGGCGGAACAGAAAAATTAGGTTGCACATCGAATTCAGATAAAGAAAAACTGGGCAGAAATTTAGCAACAGCGCATGGAGTTATGGTATTCTGTAAGGGATACAGCTATCAATACGACACTGCAGGATACATAGATTATTGGGAAATGATAAATAATCCTGACTATGACCCTCTAGTTGAAGGGATTAAATAATAATTAAAACAA